>NZ_JBEZGJ010000002.1:0-129483 GCF_040649965.1 Micromonospora sp. NPDC048843 | reverse complement strand
GGGCAACCGGTCCAACAACAACGCCCCGCGCAACACCTACCGGTGTGCCGACGGGCGCTGGGTGGCGGTCTCCACCAGCGCGCAGAGCATCGCCGAGCGGGTGCTGCGGCTGGTGGGACGCCCCGAGCTGATCGACGAGCCGTGGTTCGCCACCGGCAGCGGCCGGGCCGCCCACGCCGACGAGTTGGACGCGGCGGTGAGCGCCTGGGTGGCGCAACGGGACCGCGACGAGGTGGTGGCCGCGTTCGAGGAGGCCCAGGCCGCTGTCGCTCCCGTCTACGACGTGCGCGACATCCTCGCCGACCCGCAGTACGCCGCGCTGGGCACCGTGCGCACAGTGCCGGACGAGGAGTTGGGCGAGGTACGGATGCAGAACGTGCCGTTCCGCCTCGCCGAGACTCCCGGCGAGATCCGGCACGCCGGCCGGCGGCACGGCCAGGACACCGACGCCGTCTTCGGCGCGCTCGGCCTGAGCGCCGAGGAGTTGGCAGCGCTACGCGAGCGGGGGGTGCTCTGATGCTGTTGAGCTGGCTCTACGTGCCCGGCGACCGCCCGGACCGGTTCGCCAAGGCGGTCGCCTCCGGCGCCGACGCGGTCATCCTGGACCTGGAGGACGCCGTTGTCGCCGGGCGCAAGGCGTACGCCCGGGACGCAGTCGCCGAGTTCCTCACCGAGGCGCACCCGGTGCCCGTGCAGGTCCGGGTCAACGAGCTGACCGGCCCGGACCTCGGTGCCGATCTGGCGGCGGTGGCCGGCCGGCCCGGGTTGGCCGGGCTGCGGCTGCCGAAGGTCGAGTCGGCCGCGACGCTGGCGGCCCTCGCCGAGCGGGTCGACGTGCCGGTGCACCCGCTGATCGAGTCGGCGGTCGGGCTGGAGTCCGCGTACCCGATCGCCGCTGCCCACCCGGCGGTGGCCTCGATCGGGCTCGGTGAGGCCGACCTGCGCTCGGATCTGGGGGTGAGCGACGACGACGGGCTGCTCTGGGCGCGCGGCCGGGTGGTGGTCGCGGCCCGCGCGGCCGGTTTGGCCCCGCCGGCCATGTCGGTGTACGCCGACGTGGTCGACCTCGCCGGTCTGGCCGCCTCCTGCGCGGCGGGCCGACGGCTCGGCTTCCTCGGCCGGGCGGCGATCCACCCACGCCAGCTTCCGGTGATCGTCGACGCGTTCCGGCCTGCCGATCGGGAGGTGGCCCGCGCCGCGGAGCTGCTGGCCGCCGTGGCGGACGCGCACCAGCGGGATTCGGGGACCGTGGTCCTGCCCGACGGCCGGTTCGCCGACCGGGCGATGGTGGCCGCCGCCCGGCGCGTCGTGGACCTCGCCGCCCGCTACGCCGCCTGAGCCTCGCCGGCTGCTCTTCCGAGCCGCCGGTGTGGTCACGCGGATCACGGCACCGACACCGGGAGTTCACCCGCCTCTGGTGGTCGGCGGGGCGGTACCCGCTATCGTTGGCTCAGTCGGACACACTGTCCGGCATTGTGTCCGATAAGTGAGGGCGTAGGCCATGACCTCGACCCGTCCCACCCTGTTGCTCGTCCACGGCGCCTGGCACCAGCCGGCAGTCTGGGACCGGCTCCGGGCAGAACTGGACGTCCTCGGCTACCAGACCCGAGCCGTCGACCTGCCCACCTCGGGGCCGGACGCCCGGGGCGGCATGCAGGACGACGCCGCCGCCGTCCACAAGGAGATCGCGGCGATCGGCGGGCCGGTCGTCGTGGTGGCCCACTCGTACGGCGGCATCCCGGTCAGCGAGGCCACCACCGGCCTGTCCGAGGTCGAGCACCTGGTCTACCTGACGGCGTACCAGCTGGACCGCGGCGAGTCGATGCTCAGCTTCCACGGCGTACCGGACCCGGTCGAGACCGACGTGTTGATCTCGATCACCGGTGACCCCCGGACGGCGTTCTACGGCGACCTGTCGGACGCCGACGCCGACGCCGCGATCGGTCAGCTGGTCGACCAGCGCCTGCGGGCATGCGTGGACCGGGTGACCGAGCCGGCTTGGCGCTCGATCCCGTCGACCTACATCGTCTGCACCAACGACCAGGCCATTCCGGTGCCGCTGCAGGAGAAGATGGCCGGTCGGGCCAGCAGCGTCCGGCGGCTCGAATCGAGCCACTCACCGTTCCTGTCCCGTCCGGTCGAGCTGGCCGCGCTGCTCGACGACATCGTCACCGCTCGCGGCTGAGCGCGCGGCTACGTGGGGTCGAGACGATCGAGCCGTTCGAGGTCGGCGGTGCCGGACCGGACCGCTGCCGCCGCCAGCGCGACGGTCGCCGGCTGGACCCCGCTCTGCTGCTCCGCAGTGGCGATCCGGACCGACTGCGCGAGATGCGCCCGCAGGTGCCCGGCGAGCAGGCGGTGAAACGGCTGCCCGTTGGCCGCCCGCAGCGCTGTCATCTCCTGCGCGGTGGCCATGCCCGGCATGTCGTGCCCCTCGTGCGGATTCGTCGTCGGGGCGGCGGCGTCGGCCAGTAGCCGGCGGGCGCGGTCCAGATCGGCGCGCCTGGTGGTAGCGACCTGGGTGGCCGTCTGCCGCCAGGCCGGGTCGGTGGTCCGCGTCGGTACCAGATCGAGAACGACAAGCAGGCGTTCGGTCATCGCCACCGTCAGTTGCAGCCAGGCGATGTCGGTGGGGTTGAACGCCGTACCCGTCGGTGTCGGCGCGGTCGTCGCCGGTGGCGCGGTCACAGGTGGTGTGGTGGTGCTGGCCGCGTCCCGTGGCCCGGCGCCGCAGCCGGCGACGAGCAGCACCGCGATGAGCACTGTGAACGCCGTGGGCTGACGCATCCGATCTCCCTTCTCAACCACTGCGGCGGGCCCGGGTGACCGGACCCGCCGCAGTGGTGTGGAGCTGTCGCTCAGATCGGTCGGCCGTCGTGACCGCACTTGATGACGGGACGGATGCAGTCCTGGACCCGGCGAGCCAGCTCCGCCACCGGCCAGGCGTTGAAGAAGTCGCCGTGCATCGTGTAGCCCGGCCCGGAGGCCAGCCGGAACCGCGACGGGTCACCGGTGACCGGGTACCGCAGCACCTGGCGCAACTTCGGCACGTGCACCGGGTGGGTGCTCGGGCAGGCCTGGTTCACCGGGTACGCCAGGTGGCTCTTGTGGTCCGGCGAGTCGAGGTCACGGCCGTTCCAGCACTGCGGGAAGTCCAGGTACGACTCCAGCATCGTCCCCGACGGGCAGTTGACGAAGTCCTTCGACGGCGGCACGTGCCCGGCGTGCAGGCAGGACCAGCGGGCGATGCTGTCATTCGGCCCGGTGGCCTTAGCGTTGCCGGCGACGAGTCGCAGCCCCAGCGGGAACGGCTGGGTGTTCGCTACGACGTCGGCCCGTACGCCCTCGCCCAGGTAGTAGAACGTGGCAATCGCCGGCTCCACCGCGACGTTGTCCCGATACAGGGTAGGCACCCAGTACGACGAGACGTCCACCCGCGGGTTGCAGGTGGTGGGCGAGTTGACCAGGTCCGGGAGGGTGGTCTTGGCGTTCGTCACAGTGCTGCCGAAGAAGCTGTGCATGTGCGACGCCCCGGGCAGGCCAGGGAAGACGATCGGGTCGTCCGGCAGCCGGTGGCTGTAGGTGCAGTCGGCGGGGAACTCGGCGACCCGGATGGCGTTGGCGCCGAAGTCCGCGCCGGCTCGGCCGGGGGCGGCGTCGGCCCGGTTGGTGGTGGACACCAGGTAGGTGCCGAGTAGCACCAGCAGGGCGCCGATCGCCGTGGCGAGGCGTAGTCGGCGGGGGATGCCGGAGAGGGGTGCGGCCCTGTCCATCGTGACTCCTGTCGGGGGACGGGTCAGGGACAGCTCCGGCGCCGCCGCCGAAGGCATCGGAGTTGTGCCTGGCCAGACTTGGTGGTGGCCGGTTGGGCCGGCGCGAGAGAGCGCTCTCACTGCTCCCAGCCTCACGCGGAAGTCGACAATTGTCAATACGTGCCGCAGTTGGTGGAAAAGTCGACGAAGGGCCGGGCCCCGTGGTGGGGTCCGGCCCTTCGGTCAGGTGGTGTGGGGGTCAGCTGGTGGCGTAGCCGCGGGTGGCGATCCAGTCGGCGAGGTGCTCGACGGTGACCTCGTAGGAGGCGGTGTTCGCATCGGCGGAGTCGGCGATCTTCACCACGTTCCCGCCGTCGCGATAACCCACGACGCTGATGTAGTGCCCGCCCTCGAAGGAGTGCACCCCGCCGTCGGTGTCGACGCTGGTGCCGGCGATGTTCGCGACCACGGCCCGGCCGTCGTCCACGGTGCGCACGACGTCGGCGCGCAGCCGGTCGGTCTGCTTGCCGTCAGCGTCGGGGCTGGAGATCTCCACGCTGTGGTAGGCGTCGTTCTTGCCGGTCTCCTTGTTCAGCACCGGGGTGATGTCGTTGATGGAGTTGGTGCCGGCCTCGGTGGTGCCCATCTCCTTGGCCATGGCGTCCACGCTGATCTCCTTGCCCTGCACGGACAGCGCGTTACGCGTGGCGGCCGGGCCGCAGTAGTAGAAGTTCGGCTGGGCCTCGTAGCGCACACCGAGCTGACGCTCACCGGCGGGCTTACGGTCGGTCTGCGTCTGGGTGGCCGGCTTGGCGTCCGACGCGGCGTACGCGGCGGTCACCGGTCCGGCGATAGCCCCACCGGTGAACGCGAGGCCAGCGGCGGTCAGAGCGGTCTTACGGATCAGATCGGTACGCATGATGGCGTGCTCCTCTGCATCGGGGGTGCCCGCACGGCACTCAACGGGGGTCAGTGCGACAGTGCGGGGAAAGTTCCAGGGTCTGCCCGGTGACCCGCAACAGGGGGTCGGCGTCGGGACAGGGTGTAACCGTTCGCGGTGGCAGGTCATTCCGCGCACCCGCGAGGGTTGGCCAGTTGTCGTACTCGGCCGTGCGGGGGATGTAACCCGGGCGGCCTGGCGGGTGTTCCCGGCGGGGCCGGCGCGCCAATGACCCCGGGCTGTTGCGGTGGTCTGCCAGGTATAACGACCCGGCCCGGCCGCCGATTCCGCCGCCGGGGTGGCCCCGACCACCCGACACCCGACATCAAACCGGACAAGTCACACGCATTGCCACCAGGCGAACCCGATACGGAGGTCGCCGTGCGGCATCTGTGGGGCGGTACGCGCGGGGCTACGGCGGCGGGGTGGTCCCGACGTGCGGATGGGGCAGCCCGAAACGTGTCGGACTGCCCCACCCGGGAGCGCAGGGACGGGATCAGAATCCGAGGACGCTCCGCCCACCGACAACCGGCAGTCGCAGTTCGCTGTCGTTCGGTGCGACCCGCAACTCGGTGCCGCCCAACGGCAGCAGGGTGTACTCCTGGTCGCTGGAGAAGACGACCACACCGATCCGGTGTCCCGCCGGGAAGATGTAGTCCTTCGGCTCCATGGTCCACCGGTAGTCGTACAGCTTGCCCTGCTTGACCGGCTCGGTGCGCGCGGCGCTCTTGCGGTTCTGCGGGTCCATCCACCCTCGCGTCACCACGGTCGGGGCGGCGGTCGACCCGGCCGGGCCGTAGTCGACCAGGTACGCGGTGAGGTTCGCGTCCGGCTTGTTGTCGATAGCCAACCGCAGTCGCATCTCCGGACGCCCGGAGATGCGCACGCTGTGCGTCAGCTCGGGGGAGCGGTAGGCGAGTCGGTTGGCGCTCGCGGTGTCCGGGTTGGACACCAGGGTGTCCGGGTGGATGGTCCGGCCCTCGTCGACGAAGCTCTGCTCGACCTTGGCCTTCGGAGGCTTTCCGGTGGTGAGCGCGCCGGGTGCGGTGGCGTCGGTGGCCGCGAAGCGCAGGCCGACCTCCCGCGCCGCCGGGTCGGGCCAGTTGGCGTACGTGGTGTAGGCGCGGTCCTCGCGCTGGAGCACCGCCGTCGGCTCGTCCATGATGCCGTTGCGCACGTTCCACAGCCAGAAGTCGAACCAGCGGTTCTCGGTCTGCTTGTACGTCCACGTCTGGCCGCTGGGCAGGGTCACCGACGCGCTGCTGCCCGGACCGCCGTGGCCGCCCTGGTGCAGCCAGATCTTGCGGGGGACGTCGCGCTTGGCGAGCTGGTCCCACCAGCCGGCGAAGTGCTCGGTCTTCACGTTCCAGTCGTTGAGGCCGTGCACGACGAAGACGCTGGCCTTGACGTCGCGGGCGTCGAGGTAGTCGCGGTCGCGCCAGAACTTCGAGTAGTCGCCGGTGACCCGGTCCTGCTTCGCGGTGATCTCCGCGAGCTCGTCGGCGCACTGCCCCTCGGCGCGGGCCTGCCCGGCGGTGTACTGGGCCAGGATGTCGAGGTCCTCACCCTGGAACGTCCCGGGCGCGACCACCAGACCGTTTGCCCGGTAGTAGTCGTACCAGCTGCTGATCGCGGAGACCGGCACGATGGTCTTGAGCCCCTTGACGCCTGTGGTGGCCACCTGGTTGGGCAGCGTCCCGTTGTAGGAGACACCGGTCATGCCGACCGCGCCGGTGGTCCATCCGGCGGTGACCGGGGCGCCGTTCGCGTCGTACCCCTTGGCCCGGCCGTTGAGCCAGTCGATGACCGCCTTGGTGCCGAGCGTCTCGGCCTGGTCCCCGCTGGTCGGGCAGCCGTCCGAGTCGCCGGTGCCGACGCTCTGGCCGAGCACCACCGCGTACCCGCGGGGCACGTAGTAGTCGTCCAGCGAGCCGGGCAGGTTGGCCTTCGCCTGGGCGCGTTGTGCGCCGGCGTCCAGGGCGCGACGCCCGTCGCGGTCGGTCAGGCCGTTCTGCGGCAAGTCGTCGACCAGCACGCTCGGGTACGGCACGTCACCCCAGGTGCCCTTGCGGTACGGGCTGTGCTCGAAGATGACAGGCACCTTGAAGCCCTGCGTGGCGGTCTCCCGGGGGCGGGAGATGTCGATCGCCACCCGGTCGGGCCGACCGTCGTGGTCGGTGTCCACAGCGGTCTGCACGAACACCCGCTCCTCGATCGCGTCGGCGAGCGAGAACACCGGTTGGGTCATGCCGTCGCTGACCACGATGCCGGTGGGCGTGGTGGGCGTGGGCGGAGCAGCAGCCGCGGGTGGGGCTGCGCTGAGGACCAGAGCGCCGGACACGCCGACGCTCAGGAGTGCCAGATGACGGGGTCGACGCATGCGCGTCTCCCTTCGGTTGGGCTGATTGCCGGGGGTCGGCAGGGGCCAATCTCGAAGATCCATTCGTGGTCATGCTAGGTCCGCCGCGGCGTCCCGTCGATCCCCTCGGTAGTCCACCGTGGTCGGTCAGGGAGTCGGTGGCGTCACCGCGATGATCAGGTGGGCGCGCTGGTCGCTGGCGTTGCGGTAGAGGTGCGCCAGGCGCGAGTCGAAGGTGACCGACTCGCCCGCGGTGAGGGTGTACGACTCGCCGCCGATCTCGGCGACGACCTCACCGGTGATGACGATCGCGCACTCGGTCGACGGGTGCGCCCACGGTTCGGCCGAGCTGGCGTCGCCGGGTGCGAGGTGGGCCTGGAGCACCTCCAGGTCGCCGCGGCCGGGGGTGAGTCGTTCGTAGGTGATCTGGCCGGGTGGCGCGGCCAGTCTGGTCCGGGCGCCGACGCGGCTGACGTGCACCGGTGGCGCCTCGGGCTCGGAGAACAGCTCCGCGATCGAGGTGTCGAAGACCTGGGCGAGCTTCCGCAGTGTGGAGAGGCTGGGGTCGGTTGCGCCGTTCTCGATCTGGCTGAGCAGGGCGGGGGACACGTCGGCGGCTGTGGCGAGCTGACGCAGCGTGAGGGAGTGCTGCTGACGCAGGTCGCGGAGTCGGTCACCGAGCATGTGTCCTCGTTCCAAATACAGTGTGGCTGAATCTTGATTGACCAAACTATACGGCCATGTTTAGGATCACTAAACATCGGGCGGCGATGTTCAGCTCAAGTGAACAAGCCGCATCGAGGCGCGAACCGGACGCCTGCCGCCCGGTCTACATCCAACCCCGAGACGACGCCCCCGAGAAGCCCGCGACGCTGTCATCCCATCGGCCCGGCCGATGCGTGGTGTCGCCCGCCGGACGTCGACGCCCCGCGGATCCCGCACGGCGGGCCGCGCGATACGAAGGTAGGAACAGCATGTCGGTGTCTCCCCGCCGGCTCCTCGCCGGAGCGTCCGCTCTGGCGACGCTGGCCGTCCTCTCCGTCAGCGCATGTAGCGCCGGCGGCAGTGGTGGAAACGCGAACGGTACGGCCAAGACCCTCACCGTGAACACCTCGTTCGTGCTCAAGACCCTCGACCCCGGCCGGGTCTACGAGGCAACCGGTCTGACCGCCGTGCACGCCCTCTACGACACCCTGCTCACCTTCAAGGGCTCGGACGTGAGTAAGCCGGTCCCCGCGCTGGCCGAGTCGTACCAGGCGTCGCCGGACGCCAAGACGTTCACCTTCAAGCTCCGGCAGGGCGTGACGTTCGCCGACGGCAGCCCGCTCACCGCCGACGACGTCGTCTTCTCGCTCAACCGGCTGAAGAACATCAAGGGCAGCCCCGCCGTCACCGTCAGCGGCCTGACCGTCACCAAGACCGACGAGAGCACAGTCGTGGTCGCCTCGGCCACCCCCGACCCGAACATCCCGGTGGTGCTGTCGATGCCGTCGACAGCGGTGCTCAACTCCAAGGTCGCCAAGGAGCACGGCGCCCGCGACGGCGCCGACGCCGCCCAGGGCGACACCGCGCAGCAGTACCTGGACACCAACTCCGTCGGCAGCGGCCCGTACGTGCTGAAGTCCTACGACCCGTCGTCGCAGGTGGTGTTGGAGGCGAACCCGAAGTACTGGGGCACGAAGCCGCAGTTCTCCCGGGTGGTGCTGCGCAACATGGATGTGCAGACCCAGAAGCTGACCATGCAGCGCGCCGAGGCCGCCGAGATCTCCCTGGACATCTCCGGCAAGCTCCTCGACGGACTGCCGGGCAGCCTGCAGACCTCCGGCGTGCAGGACACCGTCTACTTCCTCTTCCTCAACGCCGACCCGGGCGTCTCGGCGGTCACCTCGAACCCGAAGTTCAACCAGGCCCTGCGCGCCGCCATCGACTACCAGGGAATCGCCGCCCTGTACGGCAAGGGCGCCGCCCCCGGCGCCGGGCTGGTCGCGCCCGCCTTCCCGGGCGCGCTGCCGGCCGGCGAGGAGTCCAAGCGGGACGTGGCAAAGGCCAAGGCGCTGCTCACCGAGGCCGGCCTGACCAACCCGACAGTCAAGTTCACCTACCCGGCCATCACCTACAAGGGTGTGGACCTCGGCACTGTGGCCACCAAGGTGCAGGGCGACGCCGCCGAGGCCGGTATCAAGCTGGAACTCAACCCGCAGCCGCTGACCACGTTCCTCGACGAGATGCGCGGCGGGAAGTCACCCCTCGGATTCACCCCGCAGAGCCTGAACTACCCGGTCGCCGACTCACTGATCAACAACATGGCACCGGGCCAGGCGACCGCGCTGCGCTCCGGCTGGACCGTCGAGCGCGCCGACCCGGCCGTGGTGGCCGCCGGCAAGAAGGTCACCGCGACCCTCGACCTGGCCGGTCGGGCCACCGCCATGCAGGAGTGGCAGCGGCTGATGAACGCGTCCTCGCCGTACCTGGTGCTGGCCAGCAACTCCTCCATCGTCGTGGCGACCACGGACCTGACCGGGGCGGACTACACCGCCGCCGGTTGGCAGGTGGACGTCGCCGCGGTCGGCCGCAAGTAGTCCCGACGACATGACGACAGTCCACGACGGTGAGCCGGGCGCGGTCGCCACGACCGCGTCCCGGCCCCGGGGTGCCCACCCGCTGCTGATCTTCCTGGCCAAGCGGGTGGCGGTCACCGCCGGTCTGCTGCTCGGCGTCACAGTGGTGACGTTCGGTCTGGTCAACGTGGTCCCCGGTGACCCGGTCACCGCCAACCTCTCCGACCAGGCGCTCAACGACCCCGGCGCGGTGGCCGCCTTCCGCGAGAAGTGGGGCCTGGACCAGCCGCTCTGGGCCCAGTACCTGCACTACCTGGGCAACCTGCTGCACGGCGACCTGGGCCACTCCCAGCAGACCGGGCGGGCCGTCCTGGACGACCTGCTGCACTACGTGCCGGCGACCCTGGAGCTGGCAGTGCCGAGCATGGTGTTGGCGCTGCTCATCGGCACCGGGGTCGGCATGCTCGCGGCGGTCCGCAACGGCCGGTTCACCGACCAACTGGTCCGGGTCGGCGCCCTGCTCGGGCTCTCCACCCCGCCGTTCTGGCTGTCCCTGGTAGTGCTCTACGTCTTCTTCTACCAGCTCGGCCTGGCCCCCAGTGGCGGGCGACTCTCCACGGACTTCAGCCCTCCGCCCACCGTCACCGGCATGTACACCGTCGACGGGGCGCTCGCCGGGCAGTGGGACGTCGCCTGGGACGCCGCCCAGCACCTGTCCCTGCCGGTGCTCGTGCTGACCTCGCTGACGGTGGCGATGCTGGTCCGCTTCGTCCGCTCGGCGATGCTCGAGGTGCTCCAGCAGGACTACATCCGGGCCGCGTACGCCAAGGGTCTGCCGACCCGCGTGGTGCTGCGCCGGCATCTGCTGCGCGCCGGCCTCGTCCCGGTGGTCACCGTCTCCGGCCTGGCGTTCGCCTCGCTGCTCTCCGGGACGGTGCTTGTCGAGAGCATCTTCGGCTGGCCCGGCGTCGGCCAGTACGCGTACCGCAGCGCCACGGCGCTGGACCTGCCCGCGATCCTCGGCGTCAGCCTCTTCGTGGCACTGGTCTACACGCTGGTCAACCTGACAGTCGACCTGCTGTACGGGCTCATCGATCCGAGGATCCGGTTGTCATGACGACACTTGCAGACCCGAAGGCGGAGCGGGCCCTGGGCCGACGCCGCTGGCTCGGCCGACTGCGTGGCGGCTCGACCAGCCGACCGGTCTGGCGTCAGCCGATCACAGTGGTGGCGTTGACCATTCTCGGTGGATGGTTGCTGCTGGCGTTGCTCGCCGACGTTCTCGCACCGTACGACCCGCTGGCGCAGAGCGCTGACACGTACGCGTCGCCCTCCGGGGCGCACTGGTTCGGCACCGACTCGCTCGGCCGCGACATCCTCAGCCGGGTCATCCACGGCGCCCGGCTGTCCATCCCGCTGGCCCTGGCCATCGTCTCCCTTGCCCTGCTGGTCGGCGGGCTGCTCGGGCTGGTCGCCGGATACGTCGGCCGGTTCGTCGACGAGGCGCTGATGCGCCTGACCGACCTGGTGTTCGCGTTCCCGCAGATCATCCTGGCCATGGCGGTGACGGCGGCGTTCGGCCCGAACACCCGCAACGCCGTGCTGGCCCTGGTCATCGTCTCCTGGCCGGTCTACGCCCGGGTCATCCGCAGCGCCGTGCTGAGCATGCGTGGCGACGACTACCTCAACGCCGCCCGTCTGCTCGGCGTCGGGCCGATCCGGGCGTTGCGCCGCGACGTGCTGCCCAACAGCATCGGCCCGGCGATCGTGTTGGCCACCCTGGAGCTGGGCAACGCGGTGCTGCTGCTCGCCGCCCTGTCGTTCCTCGGCCTGGGCCCGCGCCCACCGGCCGCCGAGTGGGGCTCGATGGTGGCCCTCGGCGCGCAGGACCTGTCGATGTGGTGGGTCAGCGTGTTCCCCGGCCTCGCCATCCTCACAGTGGTGATGGCCTTCAACGTGCTCGGCGACGCGCTGCGCGACCGGCTCGACCCCCGCTACACGAAGGGACGCTGAGGTGGCACCGCTGCTCGACGTCGACTCCCTGGCCGTCACCCTGCCCTCACCGCGTGGTCCGCTGCCGATCCTGCACGACGTGTCGTTGACAGTCGACGAGGGGGAACTGGTCGGCATCGCGGGGGAGAGCGGCTGCGGCAAGAGCCTCACCGCGCAGACCCTGCTGGGGCTGCTGCCCCCGGGGGCAGCGGTCACCGGCTCCGCCCGGTACGCCGGCACCGAACTGCTGGGCCTGGACGCCCGGGGCTGGCAGCGGGTCCGTGGCGTCGGCATCGCCATGGTTTTCCAGGACCCGAGCGCGGCCCTGCACCCGATGCTCACTGTCGGGCGGCAGCTCACCGAGCACATGCGGGTGCACCTGCGGATGGACCGTCGAGCTGCCGGTCGGCGCGCTGTGGAGCTGCTCGACCAGGTCCGCATCCCGGACCCGGAGCGGGCGCTGCGCGCGTACCCGCACCAGTTCTCCGGCGGAATGCGGCAGCGGGTGGCCATCGCCATCGCGCTGGCCGCACGGCCCCGACTGCTGATCGCCGACGAACCGACGACCGCCCTCGACGTCACGGTGCAGGCCGGCATCCTCGCTCTGCTGGAACGGCTGCGCGCCGAGACCGGGCTGGCCGTCGCGTTCATCACCCACGACCTCGGGGTGCTCAGCGCCCTCACCACCCGTGGCTACATCTTCTACGCCGGGCGGGTCGTCGAGACCGGCCCGACGGGCAGCCTGCTCACCGCCCCCACCCACCCGTACACGGCCGCGTTGCTCGGCGCCCGACCGCACGGCACCCAGACCGGCGGAACGTTGCGGCCCATCCCGGGCGCCCCGCCGGCACCCGGCGAGGCACCGCCGGGGTGCCCGTTCCAACCCCGCTGCGGGTACGCCGAACCGTCCTGCGGCGAGGCCCCGCCCCCGCTCACTCCCGCCGGCGCCGACCGATCGGTGGCCTGCGTGGTCCGTCCGCACCTGGAGGTGGCCGCGTGAACACCACAGCGCCCGCGCGACTGTCCTTCACCGGCGTCGAGGTCGAGTACCGATCCCGAGGGCGTGGCCGGGTGCGGGCCGTCGCCGGGGTCAGCCTGGAGGTGTCGCCCGGCCAGATCGTCGGGCTGGTCGGCGAGTCCGGGTGCGGCAAGTCCACCCTGGCCCGCGTCGCGGTCGGGCTGAGCGCACCGAGCGCCGGCACCGTCGAGTACGCCGGTCGACCGGTCACCCCGCTGGGCTGGCGGCCCCGCTCCGGTGCCGAGATCGGCCTCCAGATGGTCTTCCAGAACCCGTACGCCTCGCTGAACCCCCGGCGCACCATCGGCTCCCAACTCCTCGACGGCGTGCCGGCCGCGGTCACCGGGTCGGCCCGCCGAGCCCGGGTGCACGAGCTGCTCGAACGGGTGGCCATGCCGACAAGCGCCGCCCAGCGGTATCCGCACCAGTTCTCCGGCGGTCAGCGGCAGCGCCTGGCGATCGCCCGCGCGCTCGCCCCGGAACCCCGGATGATCATCGCGGACGAGCCGGTCACCGCGCTGGACGCCTCGTCCCAGGCCCAGGTGGTCAACCTGCTCGTCGGACTGGTCCGCGACCTCGACATGGGCATGCTCTTCATCTCCCACGACCTGGCGCTGGTGCACGAGATCGCCGACGTGACCGCCGTGATGTATTTGGGCCGGATCGTCGAGGCCGCACCCACCCGCGAGCTGTGGCGCGAGCCCCGACACCCGTACACCCGGGCGTTGATCGACGCGGTGCCGCAGATCGGGCCCACCCCGCGCCTGCCCGCCATCCTCGCCGGGGAGGTGCCCGACCCGGCCAACGCGCCCACCGGGTGCCGTTTCCGGCCACGCTGCCCGCACGCGTTCGCGCCCTGCGGGGAGCAGCCGCCCACAGTCAACCTGGGCGGCCGCAGCGTCGCCTGCTGGCTCACCGATTCCGCGACGGCCCCGACCGTCGCGCGCTCACTCTGAGGACACCCATGCGCAACCCCACCGAACAGGTACTGGTCAACCTCGCCCTCTACGACGGTGTCCAGGACGCCCTCCAACCGGATCGCGGCATCTGGATCGACGCCGACGGGATGATCCGTGCCGTCGGTCAGGTCGACGACGTCCTCGCCGAGGCCGGCGCGGCCCGCGTGGTCGACCTGGGCGGTGAGCACGTCATGCCGGGTCTGACCAACATGCACGTCCACCTCTCGCTGGGGCTGCCCGGCCACCTCGCCGACACGGTGCACGGCGCGAACCTGGCCGAGCTGGTGCTGCTGATGGCCGACTCGGCCCGGCGCACCCTGCACTCCGGTGTCACCACCGCCCGCCTCGTCGGGGAGAGCCGGTACGCCGACTTCGCCCTGCGTAGGGGGATCGAGGCCGGCGCTGTCGACGGCCCGCGCATCTTCACAGCGGGGCACGCGCTCTGCTGCACCGGCGGGCACGGCTGGGAGGCCGACGCCCTGGAGGCCGACGGCGCTGACGGGTTCCGTCGGGCCACCCGCGAACAGCTCCGCGCCGGCGCCGACCTGATCAAGGTCTGCATCTCCGGTGGGATCGCCGGCCAGCACGAGGCGATCGACACCCCGCAGCTGCTCGACGACGAGATGGCGGCTGTCATCCGCGTCGCGCACGACTGGGGGCGCAAGGTCACCGCGCACGCCGGCCCGGCCGACTCGGTCCGCCGTGCCGTCGAGCTGGGCCTCGACTGCGTCGAGCACGGGTACGAGCTGACCGACGACGTCACCCGCCTGATGGCCGAGCGGGGTGTCTGGTACGTGCCGACGATCGTGGTGAGCCGCTGCGAGCAGTTCTTCCGCGACTCCGGGGTGCCCGGCTGGCTGATGGACCGGGCCCTCGCGGCCGGCCCCCGACACTGGGAGAGCCTCCAGCACGCCATCCGCAACGGCGTGCCGATCGCCCTGGGCAGCGACATGCCCCCGCACGCCGGCTACGACGAGACCACAGCGACCATCCGCGAACTGGAGTTCATGGTGGACGCGGGGATGCCCGTCGCGGACGCGCTCAAGGCCGCCACCACCCGCCCCGCGCAGTGGCTGGGCCGTGCCGACACCCTCGGCACCGTCGAGGCCGGTAAGCACGCCGACCTGCTGGTGCTGCGCGACGACCCGACCCGTTCGGTCTCCGCGTTGCGCACCCTGCACGCGGTGCTGAAGGGCGGGGTGGCGTACCGCGACGACCACGGCCGGCTCGGCGTACCGCGATGAGCAGCATCACCCAGGTCGCCGACGGGTACCTCGACGCGCTCGCCGAGCTGGACCCGCAGGCGGCCGAGGCGGTGGGGCGTACACCGGTGTCGCACGTCCCGGATCTCTCGCCGGAGGGTTTCAACGCCCGCGCCGAGCTGGCGCGACGCACCGCGACGGCCGCCGCCGCGGCGACCACGCACGACCCCGGCGAGCGGTCTCTGGCCGACGCCCTGCTCGACCGGCTGGCCAGTGAGGTCGACCTGTACGACGCGGGCTTCACCACCCGACTGCTCGCCCCGCTGGCCACGCCTGTGCACCTGCTCCGGCAGCTCTTCGACAACCTGCCCCGGCACAGCGAGGACGACTGGGCGGTGGTCGCCGACCACCTGCACCAGGTGCCCGACGCCCTCGACCGGTACGCCGCGACGCTGCGCCGATCGGCACAACAAGGACAACTGGTCGCCCGCCGTCAGGTGCTGGTGGTCGCCGACCAATGCACCTCCTGGGTCACCGCCGACTTCTACGGGCGGTTGGTCGACGGCTGTCCCGACGACCCGCTCGCCGCCCGGCTGCACCGGGGCGCACGGCTGGCGACCGCCGCCACCGCCGGTTTCGCCGCGTTCCTCCGCGCCGAGCTGGCACCCGCCGCGTCCGCCGTGGACGGTGTGGGCGACGACCTGTACCGGGTCACCGCCCGCAGCTTTCTCGGCGCGACGGTCGACCTCGACGAGGTGTACGCGTACGGCTGGGCGGAGTTGGCCCGCACCGCCGCCGAGCTGCGGACCGTCGCGGGCGAGTTGGGCCACTCGCGGGTGGCCGCCGCGCGGGCGGCCCTGGACGCCGACCCGGCCGGTCGGGTGGCGGCCGGGCCCGCCCTGGAGGAGTGGCTGCGCCAGCGCACCGAGCAGCTGACCGATGCCCTCGACGGCACCCACTTCGACATCCCGTCCGCCACCCGCCGGGTGGTGTGCCGGATCAGCCCCGCCACGTCCGGGGTCATGTACTACACGCCTCCCGACCCGGCGTTGACGCGTCCCGGCGCGATCTGGTGGTCGGTGCCCACTGGCGAGTCGACAGTGCCGGTGTGGCGGCACGTCGGCACGCTCTGCCACGAAGGGCTGCCCGGCCACCACCTGCAGCACGCCGTCACCCTCACCACCGCCGCCCTGCACCCGTGGCAGCGCACCCTCTGCCAGGTGCACGGGTACGCCGAGGGGTGGGCGCACTACGCCGAGCGCCTCGCCGACGAGATCGGCCTGTACGCCGGCCCGGCCGAGCGGCTCGGCATGCTCGACGGCCAGATGTGGCGGGCCGCCCGGGTGGTCATCGACCTGGGTCTGCACCTCGGGCTGCCGATCCCGGCCGGCAACGGTTTCACCGAGGAGCGCCACTGGACGCCCGCGCTCGCGGTGGACGTCCTCACCCGCGTCGCCGGCCTGGACGCCGAGACAGCGCGCTTCGAGGTCGACAGGTATCTCGGCTGGCCGGCGCAGGCCCTGGCCTTCAAGGTCGGCGCGCGGCTGTGGCAGCAGGCCCGCCGGGACGCCGAGCGCCGCGAGGGTGCGGCCTTCGACCGGAAACGCTTCCACCACACCGCGTTGGCGCTCGGACCCATGGGACTGGATCCGCTCCGCGCCCGCCTGGCCGACCTGCCCTGACCCCCGCACCGCCGTACCCGATCGGAAGTGACAGCCGATGAGCGATGAGCTCCGCACCACAATCACCGACCTGTACCGGTCCCTCGGCGACCGGCAGGCCTTCGACGCGCACCTGCACCCCTACCTGACGTTCTGGGAGTCCGACGCCGACGGCCTGCTGTCCGGCCTGCCGGCGCTCGACGACCTGCGGGACCGGCGGGCGACCCGTGCGACGGGGTCGGCGCCGACCTCGGTGGCGCCGGAACACCTGCGTGCCGACGCCTGGGGCGACACCGGTCTGGTCCGCTACGTGCTGCGGGCCCGCTTCGCCGACACCCGGCCGGACGAGTGCTTCCGGGTGACCGACGTCCTGCGCCGCGAGGACGGCTCCTGGCGCATCGTGCACCACCACGCGGAGGCCGTGCGATGAGCACCGAGGAACCCACCACCGACCTGTACGACCTGCGGGTCGTTGTGGAGCGGATCGAGGGCCGCTCGGTGTGCGGCCTGAAACCGGGCGACCACATCGACCTGACCGGCTCCAACCGGCTCACCATCCCCGCCGGGGGGCACTTCTGCCTCTACGCCCTGGCGGCGTGTTTGCCGTTGCTGCCGGCGAAGCAGCGGGCGCTGGCCGAGGGCGACTGGATGGCCCGGGACAGCCACGTCGCCTGCCCGGACCCGGACGAGCGGCTCATCATGCGCATCGAGCGGACCGGCCTTCAGCGCATCCCCACCGAGGAGCTGACGTGAGCGCTGGGCTGGTCGGCATCGGCCTACAGTCCGACAAGTCCGCCGACGAGTACGCGGAGCTGGCCGAACTGACCGAGCGGCACGGCTTCGACGTGCTGTCGGTATTCGGCGACCTGATGTACCAACCGCCGATCTTCCCGCTGCTGGTGGCGGCCCGACATACCCGGCGGATCCGCCTGGGCGCGGCGTGCCTCAACCCGTTCACCATGCACCCGGTGGAGGTCGCCGGTCAGGTGGCCGCACTGGACCTGGCCTCGCAAGGTCGGGCCTACCTGGGCCTGGCCCGGGGCACCTGGCTCAACGAGATCGGCGTGCCGCAGGTCCGTCCGATCCGGCGCATCGTCGAGACGGTCGCCGTCGTGCGGCTGCTGCTCGCCGGCGACGACAGCGGTTTCCAGGGCGGGGAGTTCACAGTCGCGCCGGGCACGTCACTGCGGTACACGCCGGCCCGTGCCGACGTTCCGGTCCTCGTCGGCACCTGGGGGCGGCAGACCGCCCGGGCAGCGGCGGGCTTCGCCGGCGAGGTCAAGGTCGGCGGGTCGGCAAACCCGGCGATGGCCCGGATGATGCGCGCGTGGCTGGACGACGCGGCGGTCGCCGACCGGGACGGCACGGGTGTCGTGCTCGGCGCGGTCACCGTCGTCGACGAGGACGGCGCGCTGGCGCGTCGGGTGGCCCGCCGGGAGGTGGCCATGTACCTGGCGGTGGTCGCCGCCCTCGACCCGACGATCGAGGTGGACCCGGAGCTGCTGACCCGGATCCAGCAGCACGTCGGCCGCCGGGAGGACGACCTCGCCGGCGCGCTGATCGGCGACGACCTGCTCGATCTGTTCGCCTTTTCCGGCACGCCCGAGCACGTCGCGGGGCAGGCCGCGGCGGTGTTCGACGCCGGGGCGAGCCGGGTGGAGTTCGGCACCCCGCACGGGTTGACGCCGCGCGGCGGCATCGACCTGCTCGGCAGGCGGGTGCTCACACTGTTACGGGCGTGAAAACCTCCTCGTCGAAGGCTCCCCGTGGATCGTTCACCTGCATATGATCTTGGCGGAGCCGCCCGAAGAGGCGGTTTCGTCCACATTAGACGAGGAGCAACATGCTCAGGAAAACGCGATGGCTGTTGGCCGTCGCCGTCACGGCCACGACGCTGACCGCCCTACCGGGCGGCGCCGCCACGGCCGGACCCAGCGACATCGGTCAGACCGGCACACCCGCAGCCACTGCCGACGGCAAGACGCACACGGTCACCCTGCTGACCGGGGACGTGGTGACCGTACGAGACACCGGATCCGGCTGCCCACAGGCCACGATCCGGCCGGCCGACGAGAACGCGGTGATCCACCAGAGCTGCGGCCCCGACGGTCACCTGCACGTCATCCCCGCCCGCGTCGCGTCCCAGCTCGGCTCGGTGCTCGACCCCGACCTGTTCGACGTCACCACGCTGATCGCCGACGGCTACGACGACGACAACGCAGCCGAGCTGCCGCTCATCGTGCAGCCCGCCACCGCGTCCGCGCGGGTGGCAGCGCTCGGTGACGTGCTGTCGCTGCCCAGCATCGGTGCGGTCGCCGGCCGCGTACCCAAGAAGAGCCCGGCCACGGCGAAGCTCGCCACCAACTCACTGCTCGCCGGCGCGAAGAAGGTCTGGCTCGACCGCAAGGTCCGGGCCACCGCCCTGACCGGCGGTGGGCGACCGGCCGGCCTGGACCGCAACCTGGGCCAGATCGCCGCGCCGGACGCCTGGAAGGCCGGCTACACCGGCAAGGGCGTCCGGGTAGCGGTGCTCGACACCGGTGCCGACTTCACCCACCCGGACCTGGTCGGCCGGGTCGCCGACCGGGCCGACTTCACAGTCGAGGGCGGTGACGCCGTCGACCACAACGGCCACGGTACGCACGTCGCCTCGACCATCGCCGGCACCGGCGCGGCCGCCCACGGTCAGCGTCGCGGCGTGGCGCCGGACGCCAAGCTGGTGGTCGGCAAGGTTCTCGACGACAACGGCTTCGGCGACGACTCCGGCATCATCGCCGCCATGGAGTGGGCCGCCACCCGGGCCGACGTCATCAACATGAGCCTCGGCGGCAGCGACCCGGACGACGGCAGCGACCCGCTGTCGCTCGCCGTCGACGCGCTGAGCAAGTCCACCGGCGCGCTCTTCGTCATCGCCGCCGGCAACAGCGGCGGCGCCATCTCCTCGCCGGGCTCGGCCGCCAGCGCGCTGACAGTCGGCGCTGTCGACCGCAACGACAAGCTCGCCGACTTCTCCAGCCGCGGCCCGCTGGTCACCAGCAACGTGGCCAAGCCGGAACTGGTCGCCCCCGGTGTCGACATCGTCGCCGCCCGAGCCGCCGGCACCAACCTTCAGGACCCGATCGACAGGTACTACGAGGCGATCAGCGGCACCTCGATGGCGAGCCCGCACGCGGCGGGCGCCGCCGCGCTGCTCGTCCAGCGCCACCCGGACTGGACCGGTGAGCGACTCAAGGCCGCCCTCGTCGGCGCCGCCGACCCACTCAGCGGCATCGGCCCGTACGCCGTCGGCGCCGGCCGGCTCAACGCGGCCCGGGCCCTCGGCGGCCCCACCAGCAACCAGCCGGTGGTCAATCTCGGCACCTTCGCCCACCCGCAGTCCGGGACCAGCGAGACGAAGCTGGGCTGGACCGGTGAGTCGACGGCCGTTCTCGACCTCGACGTGTCGGTCGTCAACCACGACGGCCAACCGGTGCCGCGTGGCGCGGCGTCGCTGTCGACGAGCCGGCTGACACTCAAGCGCGGCGCCACCGCCGCGGCGACCCTGCGGGTCAACCGTGCGGCGCTGGCCGCCCGACCGGGCTTCTACCTGGCCACCGTCACCGCCCGTTCCGGCCGCAAGCTGGTCGCGACGACCCCGGTGAGTTTCTACGTCGAGCAGCCTAGCTACGACCTGACGATCCAGACGAAGCCGCTGCCGGGCCTGAAGGACGGCGCGGAGAGCTGGATCAACCTGATGGTCACCAACCTCACCGACCCGGTGATCTACTACGGCGGTGCGGGCGGCACGCCCGGAGACACCTTCACGCTGCGGGTGCCGGCCGGCCGGTACGCGATCCTCGGCTCGTCCGTCGCCTACTACGTCGACAGCGACGTGCTGGAGACGACGCTCGCCGCCGAGACCGACCTGGAGGTGCGCGCTGCCCGAAGCGTGATTCTCGACCCGGCGCGGGCCAAGCCGGTGACGGCGACTGTCGACGGAGTGCCCACCACGCCCACCCGGACCGACCTCACCAACGTCCAGACCGCGCCGAACGGCCTGTCCTGGTGGCACCAGATCAGCGGGTACGGGGCCAAGACGACGGTCCGCACCACGGCGCTGCCCAAGCCCACCGTCGGCTCCCGGCGCACCTGGGCGGCGGTCAACCTGGACTCGCCCGCCGGCACCGCCACGCCGTACCGCTACAACCTGGTGCACGAGTACGCGGGCGGCGTGCCGGCCGACCCCGCCTTCCGGGTGAACAAGGCCGAGCAGGCCAAGCTCGCCCGGATCGAGGAGCGCTTCCACCAGATGGACTCGGAGGGGATGGTCACCCAACTGATCCGCGGCGGCTTCACAGCGGACGGGGTGCCGGTGACGCAGACCCACGAGGGGAACCTGCCGCCGTACCGCACCGACTACCTCTCGGCCGGCTACCGCTGGGCCGACGAGGGTGTCTACGGTGGCCTGTCGGCCCAGGAGGCCCCCCGCACCTACCAGCCGGGCAGCCGTCAGACCAAGGTCTGGGCGCGGCAGCCGCTGCACTCCGGCTGGTACGACGACCCGGCCGGCGTGGACCACAGCTGCGCCACCGCGCCGTCGCGGACCCGGGGCAACCTGCACATCGACCTGGTGTCGCTGACCGACCAGCACCAGCGGGCCGACTGCCTCCAGGGCTCCGCGATCGGGGTGAACCGCAAGCTGTCGTTGTACCGCAACGGGAAACTGGTCGAGGAGCGGGACCGCCCGCTGGCCGACTTCACAGTGCCGCAGCAGGTGGCCGACTACCGGCTGACCCTCGACGTCGACACGAGCCTGATCCTGCCGATCTCCACCACTGTCAACACGTCGTGGACGTTCCGGTCGGCCGGACCTGACGGCACCGGGAGCGTGCCGCTGCCGCTGCTCGCTGTGGACTACGCGCTGCCGATGGACACCAACAACCACGCCACTGGCGGAACTGCGGAACTGGCCGTGCGGCAGATGCGGGGCATCAAGGCGCAGAAGGTGACGTCGTTCCAGGTGTGGACCTCGACTGACGACGGTGCCACCTGGAAGTCGGCCCGGGTCACCGGCAGCGGCGACAGCTACCGGGTCGCTCTGCCGACGGCCGTCGCCGGGCAGCCCGTGTCGTTGCGGGTGAAGGCCGCCGCCAACGGCGGTAGCGGAATCGACCAGACCATCATCCGGGCGTACCACGCCGGCTGACAGTCGACGCTGTGGTGCGGCCCGGCTCCGGCCGGGTCGCACCACAGTGCCGTCGGAGCGGTGCTCATCTCGGGGTGGCTCGTGGCGCTCTCCTGGCGAACACGCGACGAGGTTGCCTGACCGTTGAGGCGGTTCTCGTCGTAGGCAGGTGACAGCATCACGTCATGGCCACAGCGAAGCAGCCAGCAACCGTTCCGACCGCGATCAGCGTCGACGACTTCCTGGCCGCCAACCCCGACGAACGTAGGCGGGCCGACACGGGGCGGCTCCGCGCGATCATGGGTGAGCTGACCGGGGAGCCGGCGGTGATGTGGGGCCCGAGCATCGTCGGCTTCGGCAGCTACCACTACACCTACGCGAGCGGGCGTAGTGGCGACGCGGCCCTGGTGGGGTTCTCGCCGCGCAAACAACACCTCGTCCTCTACCTCACCGGCGACGGTCTCGAGGAGCGGGACGCCGCGCTCCTTGCCCGGCTCGGCCCGCACCGCGCCGGAAAGGGGTGCATCTACCTGAAGCGGCTCGACGACGTCGACGAGAGCGTGCTGCGGCAGCTGGTCGAGCGGACCGTCCAGGCGCACAGGGGCGTCGACCGGGCCAGCCGCCGATGAACCGCCGACGTCACTGGCCCTCCCAGACCGCCTTCGCCCCGGAGTCGCCGGTGCGCACCACGTAATACACGGTGACGGCGGCGGCCACCAGCGACAACACCTGCAACGCCAGGGTCAGCGGCCGACCCTGCCGTCCGTCCGCGCTGGCGTCGGCGGCCCTCGGCGGGACGAGCCGGACCAGCGCCAGGGCCACCACCCCCAACCCGATGCTGGCGTAGAGCGTGATGTCACCGAACTCCTGGTGTGCCTCCAGCTTCGGCAGGAACTCGGGGGTGACCCGGTTGGCGGCGCGCAGCCGCTCGAGGAAGGCGTCGCCGGAAAGCTTCGTCAGCAGGGCGGCGACCGGCGCGCCCACGGCGAGCAGCCCCAGCACCCACCGGGTGTGCGGCCGGATCGGCGGGACGAACGCGTAACCGACAGTCAGCAGGGCCAGCAGCGGCACGAACGCGACAGCGGCGTGCAACAGCAGAGGGTGGGCCGGGATGCCCATGAACTCCTCGAACATCGGCGTCTCCTCAGGTGACATCGGCCTGGACGTTGATCGTCCACAGAGGGACGCTATCGGTACCACGCGGGCGTGTCATCCCCGTCGATCGCTCAGGTCGCCGCCGCGCGTACGCCGAGGCCGACCAGGAGCACGCCGGTCAGCCGATCGAGCAGTCGTCGCACCGATGCGGTGCGCAGCAACCGGGCGGCGGCACCAGAGACGACCGTCCAGCCGGCGAGCCAACAGGTGGCCAGCGCGGCGTGCGCCGTGGCGAGAAGCACCATCGGCACCAGCACCGGTCGGCCCGGTTCGAGGAACTGTGGTGCCAACGTGAGGTAGATGGCGGCGGCCTTGGGGTTCAGCACGTTGCCGAGCAACCCTTGCAGGTACGGGTGGTCCACGCGCCAGGGCAGCCTTCGGGCGGAAACCGTCGGTCGCCGTCCCGCCTCCGTGCGACGGCGCGACGCGGACCAGAGCATCCAGAGCCCGAGCCCGACCAGATAACCGGCCCCGACCAGCTTGACCACCCAGAACGCCTGCGACGAGCGAAGCACCAGCGCGGCCAGGCCGACAGCGGCCAGTGTGGCGTGCACGTAGAGCCCGGTCACCGTACCCAGGATCACCCACCAGCCCTGCCGCCGCCCGCCGCTGGCGACCCGCGAGACGACCAGGGTCAGGCTCGCGCCCGGTGTGGCGGTGATCGGCGCGACGGCGAGCAGGAAGCCGAGCACAGCGACCCCTCGCATGCTCAGACCACCACCCGGTAGTGGGTGGTGAGCAGCCCGGCGTCGTCGTACACGTGGAACGCGACGCCGGGCGGTTGGGTCTGGGTGGTCAACAGGCCCTCGCCCTCCCACGGCATCCGCAGCGTGGAGACCACACCGGGGGCGATCCGCAGTGGACAGCCCGCGAAGGTGCTCGCGGCGGCGGTGTGGACAGCTCGTCGGTGAGCCAGGCCATCGTCTCCTCGTCCAGGTGACCGTCGTCCGCGCCGGGCACTGAGGAGTCGGCGAGGAGGAAGACCGCCCCGGCCACGTCGTGGCGGGCGTTGATCGGGCCGGTGCCGCCGCGGTCGTCACCGAGTAGACCCTTGCGGTACGCGTCGCGCACATCATGGTTGCCTGGACAGAGCATGACCGGCAGCGGGGAGTCGAAGAGCTTCGCGGCGGTCTCGTACTCGGCCACCTCGCCGTGGTCGGCGATGTCCCCGGTGATCAGGATGGCGTCGACAGGTCGAGGTAGGCCGTGCAGGTAGTCCATCACCCGGGCGGTCCGCTCGGCCGACCGGGGATGGCTGTCGAGGTGGGTGTCACTGAGATGCGCGATGACCAGCACGAAGGATCTCCTAACGGCTATCAGTGTCGAAGCCGTTAGGGACGCTACTCCGGGCCGGGTCGGCCACCGCAGCGTGACAGCCGCCGCGGTCAGCTCCGCGAGCGCGGCAGGCAGTCTTTCTTGTACTTGAGGCCCGACCCACACCAGCAGGCGTCGTTGCGCTCCGGCGGCCAGGCGATCCGTGCGCTGGGCCGCGCCGACACCTCGGCCGCGTAGCCGGCCCGGACCGCCGCGTCGGCCGGATCGCCGCCGCGTCGACCGGCGAACGCGGTCAACCCGGCCACTGTCGCACCGAACACGCCCAACCCCGCCTGACCGGCACCCCGCAACCGAACCAACTCCGTCTCCAACCGGCCCCGGTGAGCGTCCCAGTCCGGCCCGTACACCTCGGTGAGGGCGGGGTGCTCGGCGAGCAGGCGATCGAACTCGGCCCTTGGCCAGAAGAGCAGATCCGACTCGGCGTCCCGACGCTCCCCGGCCCGACGCACGAGCTGGGTCTCCAACCGGTCCGCCAGGTCGTCCTGCCGGTCGTGCGGCAGGTTCAGATTCCGGCGTACCCGATGCCGTTGTTGCAACAGGAAGAAGGTGACACCGGGCGCGTCCGGCGGACCGAGATCGACGACCGGGTCGATCGCGGTGCTGGCCGGTCCGGACGCGGCGGTCGCGCGTTCGTCGAGCACTCTGTCGGCCGCCTCGCTCAGCCACGTCTCAGCGGTCGCCGAACGCCCACCGGCGTCCAACGCGGCACTGACGTAGGCGGGGGCGTCGGGCTGCACGAGCAGCAACGGGCGCAACGCGGTCAACTCCGCCATCGCCTCGTCGTCGCGCCCACCGGCCCGGAACAGGGCGCGGGCCCGCAGCGCGCGGGCGAACCCGGCCCGAGGGTCGTCGCCGGACGGGTACGCCGCCAGGGCCTGCTCCGCGTACCGCAGCGCGGCCTCGGGCCTGGCCCGGATCTCCGCGATCTCGGCGGCCAGCGTGAACGCGTCCCCGGCGTCGTCCGGATCCTCCAACCGGCCCTGCTCGGCGGCCTCCGCGAGGTTGGCGGCGACACCGAGCGGATCGGCCGTCCCGAGCGCCGAACGGCGAAGTTCGGCGAGGTCAGCCTTGGTGAGTATCTCTCTCGTCGGCACGATCTCACGGTACGTCGGGGTGCTGATGGTATGCGGGCAGATCACCTGTTACGCCGCTCTCATGCCGCCTCTCATGCCGCCCGCGGGCGGACTACGACCACGCGCCGGCCGCCGCAGCCTGGACGGCGTAGCTGTCGAAGTCGAGCGGGTCCCGTCCGAGAACCCGACGTACCCCGTCGGTCGGTTCGGCGAGATGGCCCGCCCGCATCCCGGCGAACAGAGCGTTCAGCGCCGTGGCCGTCTCCTCCGGATAACCCTCAGCGAGCAGTTCCGCGTGGTACTGCTCCGGGGTGAGCTCCAGGTAGCGGATCGAACGGCCGCTCACCCGGGCGATCGTCGCCACCGCCGCGGCGAAGGTGAGCGCACGAGGACCGGACAGGTCGTACACCTGTTCGTGGTGACCGGGCGACGTCAACAGCGTCGCGGCCACGTCGGCGACGTCCTGAGCGTCGACGAACGGCTCCGGCGTGGTGCCCATCGGCAGGGCCAGCCGACCGTCGAGCAGTGGTTGGCGCCAGAGATCCTCGCTGAAGTTCTGACTGAAGTTGTTCGCCCGGATGATCGTCCACTCGATGCCGGATTTCCGCACCGCCTCCTCGGCGGCGAGCATGCCGGGGGAGAAGTCGCCGATCTGGTCGATCCCGCGCCCGGACAGCGCCACGAACCGGCCGACACCCGAGTCGACCGCCTGGGTCACGAAGTCGGTGGCCAGCGCGGGGTCCTCCGGCGCCAGCAGGTAGACGGCCGAGGCGCCCGCCAGGGCAGGTCGCCAGGTGTCCCGCCGCGACCAGTCGAACCGCACCTCACCGGAGCGAGAGGCAGCCCGGGCGTGCCGACCCGCCGCCCGCAGCGTCTGGACCAGCCGACGACCGGTCTTGCCGGTGCCGGCCATCACGAGTATCGAAGGTGCGTCAGTCGTCATGACCACGAGTCAACGCGCCCGGTCGAGGGCGGGACATGTCCTGTCGTACGCCAGGCATGTCCGATCGTCCGCGGTCCATCCTCCGCGATCTATCGTCGGTGACATGGACCCGTTCGACAGTCTGCTGCGCGGTTTGCACGCCAACGGCGCTGCCTTCGGCCGGTCGGTGCTGACGCCGCCGTCGGCGCTGCGGTTCACCGACGGCGCCCCGCTGACGCTCTGCGTCCCGATGCGCGGCGAAGGCTGGATCTCCCACCCGGAGAGCGACAAGCCTCGCCTGGTCCGGGTCGGCGAGGCGGCCACCGTGCGTGGGCCCGCGCCGTTCGTGTTCTCCGCCGAGCCCCGGTCGAGCTTCGAGCCCGGGGAACTGCGAGACGTCCGGCGCGGCCAGACCGGGGTGGCCGACCCGGTCGGCGCGGACCTCACCGAGCGCCTCGTGCTGCTGGTCGGGGTCTACCACGTCCGGCGTCGGGTGCCCCAGCGGTTGCTGGGCGCGCTGCCGCCGGTGCTCGTCGTGCCGGAGGACCAGGACTGCGCCGCGCTGCGCGACTACCTGGACGCCCAACTCGACGCGGGTCGGCCCGGACGCCAGGTCGTGCTGGACCGCCTCCTGGACTGGCTGTTGGTGTGCACGGTGCGCGACTGGTTCGACCAGCCGGAGGCCGCGGCCCCCGGCTGGTACCGCGCGCTGAGCGACGACACTGTCGGCCCGGTGCTGCGCGCCATGCACGACGCGCCGGGCCGGCCGTGGACCCTGGCCAGCCTGGCCGCGCAGGCCGGGGTGTCCCGGTCCACACTTGCCAAACGGTTCACCGCGATGGTGGGCGAACCGCCGCTCACCTACCTGACCGACTGGCGCATGACACTGGCCGCCGACATGCTCGCCGAATCGACTGCGACCGTCGCCGCCGTGGCACGTCACCTCGGGTACGCGGACGCGTTCGGCTTCAGCGCGGCCTTCAAACGCGTGCACGGCATGAGCCCGAGCGGGCATCGACGGGTCACCCGGGTCGACGCCACGGCGGCCTGAGCGGCTGCTCTTTCAGGCCCAGAGCCGGTCGACGAGTGGTCGCAAAACCAACTAACTACTGTCATCTGCCGTCAACCCGTCGTCGGTAGCGTCCGGTCGCCAGTTTCCCGACCAGATCGCACAAAGGCGGAGTTATGGGCACAGTGGATCGCCGTACGTTCCTCAAGGCGATGGGAGTTCCCGCGATCGGCGCGGCGCTCCCGTTGGACCTCAGCAAGGCGCTCGCCATCCCGGCGAACAACCGGACCGGCACGATCACTGACGTCGAGCACGTCATCATCCTGATGCAGGAGAACCGCTCCTTCGACCACTACTTCGGCACCATGCGCGGCGTACGCGGATTCGGTGATCCCCATCCGGCGACACTGCCGTCCGGCAAGGACGTGTGGCACCAGCCCAACGGGGCCGACGAGCTGCTGCCCTTCCGCCCCGAGGTGAAGGATCTCGGCCAGACCTTCCTGCCGGACCCGCCGCACGGCTGGAACGACGGGCACGCCGCCTGGAACGACGGCCGGTTCGACAAGTGGGTGCCGAACAAGGGCGTCACGGCGATGACCTACCACACCCGCCAGGACCTGCCGTACCACTACGCGCTCGCCGACGCCTTCACAGTCTGCGACAGTTACCACTGCTCGCTGATGGGCCCGACCGACCCGAACCGTTACCACATGTGGAGCGGCTGGGTCGGCAACGACGGCAAGGGCGGCGGCCCGGTCATCACCAACGCCGAGGCCGGCTACGACTGGTCCACGTACCCGGAGCGGCTGGAGCGCAACGGCATCTCCTGGAAGATCTACCAGGACGTCGGCACCGGCCTCAACGCCGCCGGGTCCTGGGGCTGGACGAACGACCCGTACATCGGCAACTACGGCGACAACTCGCTGCTCTACTTCCACCAGTACCAGAACGCGCAGCCCGGGACGCCGCTGGCCGACAGGGCCAAGACCGGCACCGAGGTCAGGACCCAGGGTCGCGACCCGGAGGCGCTGCTTGCCGACTTCCGCGCCGACGTCGAGGCGGGACGCCTGCCGGAGGTCTCCTGGATCACCGCGCCCGAGGCGTACACCGAGCACCCGAACTGGGAGCCGGCGTACGGCTCCTGGTACATCTCGCAGGTCATCGACATCCTCGCCTCGAACCCCGAGGTGTGGAGCAAGATGGCGCTCTTCATCACCTACGACGAGGAGGGCGGCTTCTTCGACCACGTGGTCCCGCCGACGCCCCCGCAGACCCGCGAGCACGGTCAGTCGACGGTGCCGACCACCAACGAGATCTTCCCCGGCGACGCCGACCACCCGGCCGGGCCGTACGGCCTCGGCATCCGGGTGCCGATGGTCATCGTCTCGCCGTGGACGCGCGGCGGGTACGTCAACTCGCAGGTCTTCGACCACACCTCACTGATCAAGTTCCTGGAGGCGCGGTTCGGGCACGGCCGGCCGGACCTGATCGAGAAGAACATCACCCCGTGGCGGCGGGCCGTCGTCGGCGACCTGACCACCGCGTTCGACTTCCGGCACCCGAACCGCTCGCGCGAGGTCAGGTTGCCCGACACCGAGGACTTCAAGCCCGAGGACTTGGTCCGGCACCCCGACGAGGTGCCGGTCCCGCCGGCGGACCAGCGACTGCCGAAGCAGGAGCACGGAGTACGCCCGGCGCGGCCGATCCCGTACACCCTGCACGCCGACGGGCGCCGCGGTGACGACTCGTTCCGGATCGACTTCCGCAACTCCGGCGGGGTCGCCGCTGTCTTCCAGGTCCGCGAGGCGGGCAGCGCGGACGCCCCACGCAGCTACACCGTCGAGCCGGGCAAGCACCTGACCGACACCTGGCCGGTCACCCCCGATTACGACCTGTCGGTACACGGACCGAACGGGTTCTTCCGCCGGTTCACCGCCGGTCGGTCCCAGCTCGACGTCACCCCCGCCTACGACGAGCACGACTACAAAGTGGCCCTGACCCTCAAGAACCGAGGTTCGAAGCGGGTCGAGGTGACCGTCCGGGACGGGTACAACACCCGGCCGGTCAAGCTGTCGCTGCGCCCCGGCGAGACCGAGCGCGTCACGTGGGCGCTCGCCCGCACCCACGGCTGGTACGACCTGACGGTCTCCGTCGCCGGTGACGCCGACTTCGCGTACCGCTGCTCGGGTCACGTCGAGAACGGCAAGGACAGCATCAGCGACCCGGCCCTCGGCGGGCTCGTCTAGGGCGCTCCGACCCGGCGCGGGATGACGCGCGCGGTGGTCGGCGGGGCCATGGTGGTGAGCGTCATGACTCAGCGGTATGTCTATACCCCAGAGTCATAACGCTCATCACGGCCTCCGCCCGTCGGGACGTCCACTGCCGGTGCGGCTACGGCGCGGGCGACGCGGTCGCCGAGCCGACGTAGATGGTCGACCAGCTCCACCGGCTCGTGAACGGTGAAGTCGCACCCGAGCAGCGTGAGCCGGAAGGCGAGCCAGTCGACCGTGTCTTCCGGGCTGTGCCATCGGCACGACGCGTCGTCGAGCGGCTCCAACTCGCCGGCGTGGTCGCCCAGCCGGGCAGTCGCCTGCCCAGCCGGCATCGCGAGCGTCGCCACCGCCCGGAACACCGGTGCCAGGCTGTAGAGCTGGTCGGTCACGAACGCGGACGCGTCGTCGGTTGGCAGCTCGCGGGGCGCCACCCGTACCCCGGTTGTGGTGGCGTGTTCGATGCGGTCGACGCGGAACGTGCGCCAGTCCTCGCGCTCGTTGTCGTAGGAGACGACGTACCATCGATGGCCCACCACGACGAGCCGGTGCGGTTCGACGAGCCGCCGGCTGACGCCGCCATCGCCGTCGCGGTAGTCGAAGCGGACCCGCTCGTGTGCCGAGGCCGCTGCCGCGAGGACGATGAGCTGCGTCGGATCGACAAGCGACACCGCCGCCGCGGTCGACGACACGGTGGCCGCGGCGAGGGTGCCGACGTGGCGGCGCAGGCGCGGCGGCAGCACCTGCTGCAGTTTGGTGAGCGCCCGCACCGACGCCTCGGCGATGCCGGCGACCGGTTGCCGGGCTGCTGTGTGCAGGCCGACGGCGATCGCCACTGCCTCCTCGTCATCGAGCAGCAGCGGAGGCATCGCCTTACCCGCGACCAGTCGGTAGCCGCCCAGTACGCCCAGGCTGGCCTGGACCGGATAGCCCAGCTCACGCAGCCGGTCGATGTCGCGGCGCACGGTCCGCGGGGTGACCGCGAGACGCTCGGCGAGTTCGCTGCCGGGCCATTCGCGGGGCGTCTGCAGAAGGGAGAGCAGTCGTAACAGGCGGGCCGGTGTGTCGCGCATGCTCCCATGATGCGTGTCGATCTAGGACAGGTACCAGCCTAGATCGGGTCTACCGTCGTCCATCTCAGTGCGCCAAAGCCGCACCTGAAGAAGGAGACAAACCGATGAAGGTCGTTCCCGACGGATACCACACCGTGACCCCCTGGATCATCTCGCCGGGGAGGACGGGCGCACTGATCGATTTCATAGTCGGCGTCTTCGACGCCACCGAACTGGCCCGCATGGAGGTGGACGGTGTGATCGGCCACGCCGAGGTCCGTATCGGGGACTCGGTCGTGATGATGTTCGACAAACCTCAGTGGCCGGCCACACCCGCCTTCCTGCGTCTCTACGTCGCCGACGACGCCGAGGTGCTCAGCCGGGCCGTCGAACGCGGAGCGAACGTCGTCACCGAGCCGACCGAGCTCTTCTGGGGCGACCGGGTCAGCCGCTTCCGCGACCCGCTCGGCAACCTGTGGTGGATCCACCAGCGCGTCGCGGAGCCCACCGAGGAGGAGATGGGTCGACGGCTCGACGACCCCGAGTTCGCCAAGGCAATGGAGTACGTCCAGAGTGCCGAGTTCGCTCCCCACGGCTGACGTTGCTGTAGAGGTCACCAGGGCCTCGCCCCGGATGGCCGGGTCGGGTCCGTCAGAACTCCTCGTACACCGCCGGGTCCTGATCCGAGAGCCGCCCGTCCGAGCGGCCCAGCGCGGTGATGGCCTCGACCTGCGCGTCGGTGAGCTTGATGCCGAAGACATCCAGGTTCTCGACCTGCCGCTGCGGGGAGGCGGCCTTGGGCAGCGGGATCACCTGACGGGCCACGTGCCAGGCGAGGATCGCCTGCGCCGGGCTGACGCCGAGCGCGGTCGCGATCTCCACGACGACGGGGTGCTGCTGCAGGTCGTTGCCATGGCCGAGCGGGCTCCAACCCTGCACCAGGATGCCGTTCTCCCGGTGGTAGTCGATCGCCTCCTGCTGCGGAAAGTACGGGTGCACCTCGATCTGGTTGACCACCGGGGCGACCCCGGTCTCGGCCACCAGCCGCTCGATGTGCTCGGGCAGGAAGTTGGAGAGCCCGATGTGCCGAACCAGCCCACGCTCACGCGCCTCGATCAGCGCCCGCCACGCCTGCACGTACAGGTCGACCTTCGGGTTCGGCCAGTGGATCAGGTACAGGTCGATGCGGTCGAGGCCGGTGCGGAACACACTCTCCTCGATGGTGGTCAGCGCCTCGTCGTAGCGGTGGTGCCGTCCCGGCAGCTTCGAGGTGACGACCAGCTCGTCCCGCACGTCACCGGCCGCACGGGCCGCCCGGCCGACAGCGCCCTCGTTCTCGTAGTTCACCGCCGAGTCGATCAACCGGTAGCCCGCCCGGATCGCCTGACCGATCGCGTCGACACCCGCCGAGCCGTTGAGCCGGTACGTGCCGAGCCCGATCGCCGGCAGGGTGGTGCCGTCGGCTGCCGCAAGATGGGGAATCGTCATGATTGGGACCCTACCTGCACGAGCTGCGCGCCGACGGTGGCTCAATGTCGAGCGCACGCGACGGAACGAGCAACCCGGAAGGCAGAAGACGGCGGGATTCAGCAGACGCGCGTCCGCCAGCTCACCTTCGTCACGGTCATGGGGACGTAGAAGAATCCGTCACCAGGAGGAGCGCAGTCCGTGCCGGTGAGAGTCATTCCTTGGGTAGTGAACGACCAGCTTATCTCGGCGTTCCGGTTCGTGTAGTTGTAGTAGTTGAAGCCCGTGATGTTGCCGCTCCACTCCGTCGTGGTCACCAGGGACGGAGTCGCCGTAGGAACCCCGTTCGGGTGATCCCAGTGGGGCCAGACGCAGAATGTGCCCGGCTGGCAGTTCCCGGGCGGGTAGACGCCGGCCCCCGACTGGGGTGCCGCCGAGGCAGGGGGGGCAACAGCCAGCACACCTGCGATGACGCCGGCGATGGCGAAGGGTTTCAACAGCACGGCTACCCACTTCCATTGATAAAAATGAATTAACTCAAGCTACCGGCGGAAATTTGCACCGTCAAGTACCTGCGCTGCCGCCCAGGCGGACGGCCGCATCGTTCGCGTGTGGACAGTGCGTCACGACCGCCGCAGCTTGCGACGACAGCAGGACTGCCGGTCGGCAGCCAGGGGTCAGGGCGACGAGCTGCTCCCGCACCGCAGGCCGTGGCGCCTACGGCCACTGACGGCAGGGCGCCAGCAGGGGGACCGGCCGCCGGCCGATCCGGCCACCTCCGAGCGCCCCCGCGACTCGGGTGGCAGGCGACCAGCTCGCAGCCAGCTCTGCGTTCGGGCCGCTCGGCGATCAGCGGCGGGTTGGTTGACACGGGGAACATAATCGATGCAAGTAAATATATGCCTGGGCTGAACGAGCTCCGGTCCCGTCCCTGAACACCGTTAGGAAGGGAAGCTCATGCGCAGATTTACCAGCCGAATCGCTGCGGGTCTCGCCGCCGCCCTGGTCACCACACTGGCCGTGACGACACCGGCGTCGCCCGCAGCCGCTGTCGAGACGCTCAAGGTTCCCGACACCGGCCTCGTCTTCTACCAGGCCTACACGCAGATCATCGTAGGCAGGCAGGCCACGCCCGACGGTATCTGCCGCCCGGTCCCGGCCGAGGCGATCTGGGCGATCGGCTGGAACGGCTTCGGTTCCGTCTCTGGCTACCGGACCTCCGACTGCACCGGCGCTGCGTCCGAGCTCAACAACTTCCACAGCTGGCCGTACGAGGGCTACTACCTCTCCTACCGGGCCGGTTGACCAGCTTTCCCGGTGGTCGTTCGCGAACGGCCACCGGGAAAGCACCGAGCCGGAATTGCCCGGATCGCCCCGCCGGTCGAGCAGGCGACGCCGGGACGTTGCCGGGCCGGCCAGAGTGGCATACGTCTGGCCGGCGATGGTGCCGCTAGTTAGGAGGCCTCGTCGGGGTCGTAGTGCTCCGGGTCGGGGATCCGGGTTCGGCCAGTGGCCAGATACAGATCGATCCGGTCGCGGCCGGTTACCGGGTGATCGCCCGCTCAGTCGAGGAACCGCCGCCCAGCAGCGGGTCGGTACGCCGCTCGGTCTCGGGCAGATTCATCGCGGCGGTCAGGAGATTGGCGAGCCGACGGCTGTCGTCCAACCCTTGCCCCTTGCCGGCCCAGTCGTCGAAGGTGAGCCTGATGTTCTCGTCCGTCGTGATGATGTCCAGGACTGGGCCTCGCTTGTCGCGTTCGCAGAACCGCACGTAGCGAACGTCCGCTAGAGGGAACTCGCGCTCGATCGTGCCTTGTTTGCGAACCGAACTCTGTGCCGAGATGAAGAGACGTGCGGGTGTCACTCCCAGGTAGGCGTCCTCGCCGACGAGGCGGTCGAGGTTGACATCGGCGATGGCTAGCAGGGGTTCCTCGCCAGGCACGACCCATCGGAGGATTCGCAGCACCTCATCTGGCACAGCCTCGGCGAAGACGGTGAGAGGCGGATCCAGCGGAGCGGTCTGGGTGTGCACACGGTTGCGAAGAATTGCCACCCGCTCGGCCAACGCCTCGGCCATGTCGACAGCGGATTTGATGTCCTGGCGCTTCGCGGTGAACGGCAGACTGAACTCGGCCGGAAGCTCGGCGATCAGACGACATTGACGTTCAAGACCGGCAAGCAGATCCGCCACGTCCTCCATGACTTGGGTGTGCTCACGCTGAGTCTCGGCGACCAACTCGGCCAGCAGGCCCTCGTTCTCGGCGGCATGGGCCTCGTCGCGGCTGATGTGTCCCGCGCGCAACACCTGGAAGCGATACCAGGACCACTCCGCCATGAGCATGCCGTGAGCGTCGGCGAGAATCTGGTCGACGTTCTTCTGAACGTAGGTGCGACGGCTCTGCCCGTCAGTATCGAGCGCCGTGATGTGCCGGCGGACGAGCGACGTGAAGAGGTGCCGTTGCTTGCGTAGGTCCGCGTCCCTGGTCGCGATGGAGGCGAAGACGTGGTCGTTGACGCCGCTGGCCGCCTGGGCCTCACGTACGGCGCGCAGCGTCGTCTCATGCAGGCCGAGCAGCGTCGCCCACTGATCCTCGTGCAGCGCCCGAAGAACGTCGCGAGTCAGTTGGACGTTCTCGTCAAGTCGACGTGAGATCGACGCCAGTTGCACCTGCAGTGCCAGGAGTGCGGCGGCCGGCCCGAGAGCGCTGAGGATGGAGGCGGTCTGCGCCCCTGTCACGGGTGCCCAGCGCACCAGGTTGGCGATCTTCCCGTTGGTCGTGACGAGAGCACCCAGGTTCCAGCCGCCTGACGTCATCGGTTGCGCGGTCTTGAGCGCCTCCAACGTCTCGGGCGCCAAACGCACGAGCCCCTGCACCGTGGTCGCACCCTGTGCACCCTGCGCCGCGAGATTGCCGATGCCCGAGGCCATCGCGAGCTTGTCGGTAAGGCCTTGCTTTGCGTGAGCGCTCATCATTTCGAAAGGGATCACGTCGAAGCCGATGGGCGGCTGGTCCCCGAAGAGCACGGCCAATCCCGGCTCGATCTCGACGAGGCTGACGGTCGGCTCGTCGTCGGGGAGAACCGTGGCGTCGAGGGTGCCGTTGTCAACGAGTGTGGAGAGTTCGTTCTCGGATGCCTCGGCTTCGGGTGCCATCCCACGTCCTTCATGATCGACAGCAAGAGCATCACATTACGTGTCAACGTGGTCACCCTGGCTCATCCGGAGCGGTACCTCATTTCGCGTAAGGTCCACACGCGAGTGACTGAACAGATCACCTGCGGGTCGTGGGCTCCAGTTGTGCGAGCAGGGTGCTCACCTCGGTGTGTAGGCGCCGCAGCTCTGCTGCGCCAGGGGCAAGCTCGTAGCAGTGGTGGTGCGTGGCGGCGGAAAGCGTCACCCAGGCGAACGCCACGCGACGAGCGGTCTCGCGGCCCGGACCGAGCCGGCCGCGCAGCATCAACTGCTTCGCGCGGCCCTGCCGGCACGCCGCCACGGCCGGCTGCACCCGCCGCCAGTAGCCGTCGACACCGCCTTCGAGGGCGAGCCGGATCAGGCAGGCGCAGGCCCGCGGCCACCAGCCCGCGGTCACCGCCGTGGTGCCGAGCAGCCCGGCCCCGCGCAGCAGCTGATCGGCCGCCGCCAGGCAGCGCTGTGGCGTCGGCGCGGTCACGACAGCGCCGCCACGAGGAGGCGGGCGTCCGCGACCAGGCCGGGCAGGTCGGCCAGGTACGCGCCGTGCACACCCTCCCGACATGCCTGGTACGCGTTCACCGCACGTCGTCCGTGCCGGCGGCCCAGCCAGCCGAGCACGTCACCACCCTTCTCGGCGTCGTCGAACACCGCCAACGCGACGGTGGTGGCGACCCGTCGGGATGCCTCCTCGATCGCCTCCTCGATGTCGGTGTGCCGAACGCCTCGGGCCACCCGGTTCCGCCAGACCGAGCGATGGCATGCCGCCTCGACGGCAGAGCGGCACAGCTCCGCGACCACCGGCCCGCGCACGTCGGCGGGGATCTCCTCGTTACGCGCCAACGCGTACGCGTCGTCCAGGTAGCGGGTCACCGGGTCGGAGCCGGGCCGCAGCGTCACCACCGACTTCTCCGCGCGGGTCACCTCGATGATCCGCGCCTTGCCGAGACCGAGACGGCGGACCGCGTCCGGCAGCCGGGTGTCGTGGGTGAAGACGACCACCTGCCGCTGCTCGGCCAGCTCGGCGAGCACCCGCGCGAGACCGTCCACCTTCGACGGGTCCATGCTCTGCACCGGGTCGTCGACCACGATGAACCGGAACGGGCTCTCCGGGGCGCAGCTTCGGGGCAGGAACGTCGCCAGCCCGAGCGCCTGCATCTCACCCTGGCTCATCACACCCAGCGCCGTGCCGTTGTCGACCCCGTCCACGCTGACCGGGAAGACCACCCGCCGCCGGGTGTTCGCGCCTTCCAACGTCATCGACCCCAGCTCGACGTTGCTCTCCTGCCGCAGCTGCGCCCAGATCCGCTGCGAGTGCCCGGCAAACGGCGCGACCCGCTCGCTGCGAATCTGCGCACCGGCGTCCTTCAACCACGCGCGTGCGGCCTTCAACCGGGCCAGGGCCGCCTCCCGCGCCGGCAGACCGCCGACGGTGGCCACCCACTCGCGCACGTCGGCCGCCGCCGCCCGCCAGCCAGTGTCGCGCTGCCGCAGAAACCCCTCGGCGTACGCGCGGGCCGCGTCGACCGCCGCCACCACCGCCGGGTACCGGGCGGCCAGGTGGTCGGCCAGCTCGGCCGGCTCTCCGGGTACGCGCCGCAGCGCGGCAACGGCGTCACGCAGCACCCCGGCCGTCGGCTCCGACCCGGCGCCCCCGGGCACAACGAGGTCGTCGATCAGGTGGTGCGTCTGTCGCAGCAGAGCCGTCAGCCGGGTCGTCGCCGTCTGGGCAGCGACGCTGCGCTCTCGAAGCTCGCTGAGCGACTCTGCGGCGGCGGCACGCCAGCCACCGTCGAGGGAGCCGGTGGCGCAGACCGGGCACGACCCGTCGCCCTCGTCCTCGTGATGTTCGAGGGCGAGACGGAGCAGTTCGGCGCTCCGTAGCGCGGCCCGGGACCGACCACCGTCGTACCGCCGGGCCTCGACCGCCGCGTCCCGCAGCTGATCGGCGAGCCTTGTCACCTCGTCGACCGGCGGCGGGGCGAGGGCGGCGAGCTCCCGACAGAGCAGCACCTCCCGGTCAGTGGTCGCCTCGTCCGGTTCGTCGAGGATCGCCGTCACCGCGCCGAGGTCGACAACGCCCCGGCCACGCAGCAGCACGGCGGCCCGCCGGGCCCGCTCGTCCGCGATCCCGTCGAGCGTGGCGACCAGGGTGGCACGCTGTGCGCGTACCTCCTTGATGCTGGTGTCGTGCGGCCGGGCGGCGCGCAGCAGACGCTGGTCGGCGTCGGTGAGCGCGTCCAGCCCGAGAATCGCGAAGAGCGCGTCGAAGAGCTGACTCTGTGTTCCGGCGGCGAGCTTGCCCAGCTCGGCGGCAGTGAGGAACGGCCGGTACAGCTCCAGCGAGCGGGCCAGACCCAGCTCGGAGAGGTCCGCGTGCCGGCCCCGTGCGCTGGTGACGGTCACCTCGGCGTCGGCCAGTTCCGCCCCGACCGGCCAGGCGCGGTTCACCCGGGTCGGCGTGGCCACCCCGTCGACGCGCAGCTCCACACCCACCCAGCACGGGTCCGGGTTGTGCAGGTTGCGCCACCCGGTACGCCAGACGCTGGTCTTGTCGGCCCACCGGGCGCTGTCCCCGGTGAGGGCGAGTTCGGCAGCCTCGGCGAAGCTGGACTTGCCGGAGCCGTTGCGGCCGACGACCAGTGTGAAACCCGGCCCGGGGCCGATCTGGATGGTCCGTTCCGGGCCGACGCCACGGAACCCGGCGACGGTCACCGACTTCAACCAGATCCGTTCCGCCGGACCGTCGTCGGTGGGGGAGCGGGGGTCGAGCCGGGTGGGAGTGCCGGCGAGTGCCGCGGCCAGGTCGTCCTCGCTGGTCAGCGCGGCAAGGACCAGTTCGGCGGTCTCGGTGGGTACGTCGCCTGCGTCGGCGAGGCGGTCGAAGATCAGGTCGATCAGGGGCGCGGTGGTCTGTGCGGGCTGGGTCATTGTCGTCTCCAGGCGTGTGGTGTCCGCGGGCCGACGGCGCGTCGGCCCGCCCGGGGTGAGCGGTGGATGTCGGTGCTGCGGCTCAGCGCGCGGGGCGCCACTCGCCGCAGTTCTGGGAGCTGAAGGCGTAGTCGGAGGAGCGGATCGTCACCTGCACTCGGCGGGCGCTATTGGTGAAGTAGTTGTCGATCGTGTGGCCGGAGCTGTCCTGCCGTTCCCAATAGCAGCCGTCGACATCCGTGGTGACGTACGTGCCGGGCTTGATCTCCTTACCGACGCGGAACGTGCCCTCGCCGAAGATCCGACCCTGGGCTGCCAGGTCCGCGTCGACCTGCCCGCGCTTCACCGTCTCGCGCCACTTCTTCGCGTACGGGTAGCTGGGACAGAGCAGGAGGGCTGCGTTGATCTCGGGGATCTGCTCGCTGCTGGCGGCGAAGCCAGCTTCCAAGTACGTGTCCTCGGGGTCGACGGCGGCACACATCTCGTACAGGGTCGCGATATCCCCGTCGTCGTACTTGGACGTCGTCAGCGCGGCCTTTTCGGTGTCGGTTACGGGCTGGATCTCTGTCTGGGCATCACAGGACGTCGGCTTCGCCGCCCACACCTCGCTGAAGTCCGGCCGGCCGTCCTTGCCGGGCCGCACCGTGAGCAGCGCATCCCAGTCGTTACCCGTGTCGCACTCAAAGCTGACCGGCGGCTGCTGCGGGGTGTTCTTCGGGTCGTCCGGATAGGAGTCGCTGGAGTCGGGGATAGCGTCGCCGTCCCGGTCGGAAGGAGGAAGCGTTGGCGACGTACTGGAGGAGGCGGACATGCTCGGCGTGGCGGTCACCGGCGTGGCGGTGGAGCGCTTCTCGTCGCCGCAGCCGGTCAGCATCATGGCCAGTAGGGCAGTGGTGAGCAGCGCGCCGGACGCGCGGACAGCTCGGTGCAGGCGGATGGTGCAGGCGAGCGCGTCGTACGGCTCAGAACGGGCCATTGTCGTCTCCGCAGGGAGGAAGGTCCGCGGCCTGGAACCAGGCGGACTGAGTGACGGGGAAGTCAGACGCTTTCGAGCTGATGACGTAGACGAATCAGTAGGCAGGGGTCAGCACCAATCGGCGTTCTGTCCTCCGCAGAGGGCTAGGTGCCCCGACCGGCGCTGTGAACAGGCGGGCTGTGAACAGCCGGGGCGGGCGTGGGTTGCCCGCCCCGATCGGTGGGGGGAGAGGTCAGCCGAGGGCGACGTCGACGCCGCCGGAGAACATCGAGTCGTGCAGCTCGAGCTTGGTGAGCTTGACGTTCTTCGGGATGTCGAAGACCACGACGCCGTTGACCTGGTTGCCGGGGTTGATGTCGTTGAGGAACGTCTCGGCGTTCTTGTTCGCGTAGATCGCCGCGCCGGTGTCGGCGGAGTACTCGGTGCCGTCGGCCGCGTACGCCTTCTGGCTGCTGCCGTCGAGCATCTGCGCTTCCTTGCCGATGTTCTTCACGATGAGCGTGACCAGGCAGAACTGGCCCTGCGCCTTCGCGCCGAGCAGGTCGCTGCCGATCTTGGCGACGCCGCACTTGGACGACTTCACAGTGAACTCGAACTTGCCGTCCCGGGCCGGTTCGCCCACCTTCGCGGTCTTCGCCGGAGCGTCCTCACCCTTGTCGTTGGCGCTGGAGCTCGTGGGCTTGTCGGCGGCGCCGGAGCCGCAGCCCAGGGCGATGAGGCCGGTGGCGAGCAGAGCGAGAGTGGTGGTCTTGCGCATCGTTGTCCTCCTGAAGTGAGTGTTGCGGGGTCAATGAGAGCATCGTCCGACAACACTGTCAACAGACAATCTCGTGCTTGACAGGTGTGCGAGACTTTCGGCGTGGAGAACCCGACCATCACGGCAGCGGAGATCGCCCGGCTCGCCGGTGTCGGTCGCGCTGCGGTCAGTAACTGGCGTAAACGGCATCCCGACTTCCCCGCCCCCGTGGGCGGAACGACGGCGAGCCCCGAGTTCGACCTGATCCAGGTCGAGCAGTGGTTACGCACCCAGGGCAAGCTCCCCGAGCTCGCCACCGTCGACCGGCTCTGGCGACACCTCGCCGCGGCCAGCGACTCCCCGGCTGCCGGCCTCGCCGCCGTCGGCGCCCTGCTGCTGGCCCGTCAACGCGGCTCCCGCAGCGCCAGCATCGACGCCCAACTCACGCCGCTGCTGCCCGACGTCGACGCCCTTGCCGACGAGTTGGGTCCGCAGGGCGCGTTCGACGAGCTGTGGCAGCGGTTCTCCGCACCAGGGCCCGGCCGCCCCTTCGCCACCCCCGACGATCTCGCCGACCTGATGATCGGGCTCGCCAACGTCGGCGGCGGCTCAGTGCTCGACCCGGCCGCCGGCTCCGGCGCCATCCTGCGAGCCGCCGTCCGCGCCGGCAGCACCTCGATGTACGGGCAGGAACTCGACGACGAGTTGGCCCGGCTCGCCGGCCTGTGGCTGGCCCTGCACGACGTACCCGGGGAGGTCAGCGGCGGTGACTCGCTGCGCGCCGATGCCTTCGCCGGCCGCGCCGTCGACGCCGTCGTCTGCCACCCACCGTTCGGCGCGACCAACTGGGGCGACGAGGAACTCGGCCACGACCCTCGCTGGATCGTCGGCACCACACCCCGTACCGAACCCGAGCTGGCCTGGGTGCAACACGCCCTCGCCCACCTGCGGGTCGGCGGGCACGCCGTCCTGCTGATGCCACCCACTGTCGCCAGCCGCCGCGCCGGCAAACGCATCCGCGGCGAGCTGCTGCGCCGAGGTCACCTGCGCGCCGTCATCGCGCTCCCACCGGGGGTGGCGGCGCCACACGGCGTACCCCTGCACCTGTGGGTGCTGCGGCGGGCCGCGACCGACGCGCCGCCACCACCGCGGGCGCTGCTGATCGACGCCGCAACCGGCGACCTGGCCGACACCGCACCGCGCGTGCTGGCCGCGTGGCGGGAGTTCGTTGCCGCCCCCGACGGCGACGTCGAGGAGGCCGGCTTCGCCCGCGCGGTCCCGGTCATCGAACTGCTCGACGAGGAAGTCGACCTCACCCCCGCACGCCGGCAGCCCGCCGTCGTGGGCGAGGCCTCCGGAGAGCATCTGGTACGCACCAGAGAACGACTGGCCGCCATCGTCGGCGAGCTGCCGGCGCTGCTGCCGCAGGTCACACCCGCGCCCGACGGGCCGGACGGCCTCTTCCTCACCGTTGGAGAGTTGGCGAAGACCGGGGCGCTGCAACTGATCGGTCCGGTCCGCGCCGGCACCTCCGCACCCGCACCCGACGGGCCGCCGGTGCTCACCGTGCCGGACGTGCTCGCCGGGTCGGAGGCGTCCGGTCGGGGCGACGACCGGTTCGGGCAGGAGATCCCTCTGGCCGTGGGCGACGTGGTGGTGCCGATGATCGCGCGGCAGCTCACCGCACGGGTGGTCACCACCGAGGGGATGCTGTTGGGGCGCAACCTGTACCTGCTGCGACCCAACCCGGCGGCGCTGGATTCGTGGTTCCTGGCCGGGCAACTGCGGACGTCGGCGAACGAGAAACAGTCGTCGAGTCTCTCGGGCACGATGCGGTTCGACATCCGACGGGCGCAGGTGCGGAGGCTGTCGCTGGACGAGCAGCGGGCGCACGGGGACGCGTTCCGGCGTCTTGACGCCTTCGAGTCAGCTATCCGGCAGGCCGCCTCACTGGGGGCGGAGCTGGCGCAACTCACCGCCGACGGCCTGGCACGCGGGTCAATCCGTCCGGACAACCCACGGTGACCCCACACTGCGGGTTGTCGCCTCCAGCGCTGCCCGCACGTCGTCGGATATCCGACGACGGCGCAGTGCTTCGGTGACATAGGCGGAAACCTGGCGGGCCGGGAGTGCATAGCGATGCTCGGCCACGTCATCAGGGACGGAGATCGTTACACGCCGCTCATGCTCGCGAACCTAGCGAGACAGGAACGCTCCGTCAGCGACCGTCCGCTGACAGTCGGTTGATCATCTCCACCGAGTGGGGGACCCCGACGGCGCCGGCCAGCAGCAATACTCCTGACTTAAGGCAATCGAAAGGAACCTGGTGAGTACCAAGCACCAAGAGCTCGCGAAATTCATCTGGGATGTGGCCGAGCTGCTCCGCGGCGACTACAAGCAGTCCGAGTACGGCCGGGTGATCCTGCCGCTGACCGTGCTGCGTCGGCTCGACTGCGTGTTGGAGCCGACGAAGGACGCGGTGCTTGCCCGGCATGCGCAGCTCAAGGACATGGGCGTGCAGAACATGGACCCGGTGCTGCGCAAGGTCGCTGGGCTGTCGTTCTACAACACGAGCGAGATGTCCTTCCGCAAGCTGCTCGGAGACCAGGACCACGTGGCGCTGAACCTGCGCGCCTACATCGGCGGCTTCTCGCCCGGTGCGGTCGACGTGCTGGAGAAGTACGGCTTCGATACCCAGATCAGCCGCCTGGCCGAAGCCGGCCTGCTCTACCAGGTGGTCGCGAAGTTCGCCGACATCGACCTGCACCCGGACGTGGTCTCCAACCATCAGATGGGCTACGTCTTTGAGGAGCTGATCCGCCGCTTTTCCGAAATCAGCAATGAGACCGCCGGAGAGCACTTCACCCCGCGCGAGGTCATCAAGTTGATGGTCAACCTGCTGCTCGCTCCGGACGAGGACGACCTGGTTACCCCGGGCATCGTCCGCAAAATTTACGATCCGGCCTGCGGCACCGGCGGCATGCTCAGCGAGGCCCAGGACCACATCCAGGCCCATAACCCGCAAGCCACCGTCGAGGTGTACGGGCAGGAGCTCAACGGCGAGACGTACGCGATTTGCCGCTCCGACATGATGCTCAAGGGCGGCGATCCGACGAAGATTGCCTTCGGGAACTCGTTCAATCAGGACGGTCACGACGACGAGCGCTTCGACTACATGCTCGCCAACCCGCCGTTCGGCGTGGAGTGGAAGAAGGTCGAGGCGTTCATCAAGGCCGAGCACGCCCGCGGCCACGCTGGCCGGTTCGGGGCCGGGCTGCCCCGGATCAACGACGGTTCGCTGCTCTTCCTCCAGCACATGATCTCGAAGATGAAGCGCCCCGAGGACGGCGGCAGCCGGCTGGCGATCGTCTTCAACGGCTCACCGCTTTTCACCGGCGCGGCCGGGTCGGGGGAGTCGGAGATCCGCCGCTGGATTCTGGAGAACGACCTCTTGGAGGGCATTGTCGCGCTGCCCGACCAGCTCTTCTACAACACCGGCATCTCCACCTACTTCTGGATCCTCACCAATCGGAAGAATCCTGCCCGCCGACGCAAGGTCGTGCTGCTCGACGGCCGCGACTACTGGACCAAGATGCGCAAGAGCCTCGGCGACAAGCGCAAGATACTCACCGACGAGCACATCGCCGACCTGACGCGCGCCTACGTGGATGCGCTGTCCATCGCGGACGACCCGGAGCACCCGCAGCACGCCAAGGTGAAGGTCTTCAGGACCACCGACTTCGGCTACCAGCGCATCACCGTGGAGCGGCCATTACGGCTGCGCTTCGAAGTCACGGAGGAGACGGTCGCGTTGCTCGCGGAGGCGCGGGCGGTGCTTAAGTACGCAGAGCGGGAGTCGCTGCTGGCGGCGGCGAAGTCGCTGATCGGGTTGAAGGCGGCGACCCGTGCGGTGTTCGCGATGAAGCTGGTCGGGCTCGGCAAGTTGCCGACGGCGGTGGAGAAGGCGGTGTGGGAGGCCTTCTCGGTCAGCGACCCGGAGGGGGAGGTGCAGACGGACCGCAAGGGCAAGTGGCTGCCCGACGCCGACCTGCGCGATAACGAGAACGTGCCGCTGGTCGAGGACATCCACGACTACCTCAAGCGGGAAGTGCTTCCGCACGTCCCCGACGCCTGGATCGATGACACAAAGATTAAGATCGGGTACGAAATCCCCTTTACCCGCCACTTCTACGTCTACGAGCCGCCGCGACCGCTCGCCGAAATCGACGCCGAGATCAAGGCACTCGAGGCGGAGATTCAGGCACTGCTTGCCGAGGTGACGGAGTGAGCGTTGTTCGTCTCCGGCACGTTGTCGATGTTAATCCCGCATGCCCAGGCTTCGACAGGCTTCCCTCGGACGAAGAGTTGACCTTCCTGCCGATGGAGGCGGTCTGGGCTGACTCAAGGCTAGATGTGAGTCGCGTCAGACTGAAGAGCGCCGTCGCTACTGGCTACACTCGCTTCCAAGACGGAGATGTGCTGCTTCCCAAAATCACCCCCACCTTTGAGGCGGGGCGCTCCGTCTTGATTTCAGGTCTCCGGAATGGCGTAGGTGCGGGGACGACAGAGCTTCACGTGCTTAGGCCCACCCGGCAGATCGAGCCTAGGTTCCTAACCTATGTAACACAGAGTCAGCCGTTTCTGAAGCTTGGCGAAGCGGAGCTGTACGGCGTTGCGGGACAGAAGCGAGTCCCTGACGACTTCGTCCGGGACTTCACTGTGGATTTACCATCCATCGAGGAGCAGCGGCGCATTGCCGATTTTTTGGATGCGGAAACAGGACGCATTGATAGGGTCCGTGCAGCACGTAGTCGGACCAAGGCACTCTTCCAGCTGAAGCGCGAACGAATTATAGAGCGCCTCATCGCCCCAGGTGGGGGCACTAGCGATGGACTCATCCCCTTGAAGCACCTAGTCGAAACTGTCACCGTTGGAATCGTGGTGACACCGGCTGCATGGTATGTGGAGAACGGTGGCGTACCAGCGCTACGGGGTACCAACGTCAAGCCAGGAAGGATTGACGCAAAAAATCTTGTCCAAATCAGCCCGGAGGGGCACCTCGCGCACCATAAGAGTCGGCTGAGATTAGGCGATTTGGTTGTAGTGCGTACCGGTCAGGCGGGCACCGCCGCGGTCGTGACCCCCGAGTTCAATGGCGCTAACTGCATCGACCTAGTTATCGTAAGGCCCGGGCCTTCCCTCGTTCCCAGGTTTGCCGAGTACCTGCTGAATTCCAGTTACGCGAAGCGGCGAGTGGCGGAGTTTTCGGTCGGCACCATTCAGTCCCACTTTAACGTCGCTGCCATGAAAGCGATGCCCATACCCCGACACTCGGTGGTCCAGCAGCGGCGCATTGTTGCGGAAATAGACAAGGCCCTGCAGCCGATCGACAAGACAATAAACCGCATGGAGGAACAGGACCGACTGCTGGCTGAGCGGCGTCGGGCGCTGATCACGGAAGCAGTAACTGAGCGGATCGGCCTCACAACGGTATAAGGGGGTCTCGCATGAGCGCTTGTGACGTCAGCGGGGTTGGCGCTGATTCCATGGTGGCGGGTCTACAGGAGAGGCGACTTCTATCGCAAGGATGGGGAGGAAATCGTGAGTTTTAGTGCCGCTCGGCTTACCTGCTTCGCCCTAATCTCTGCTCTTGAGGAGGACCTGCGCCTGGAGATCGAGAGTCTTCATGGGGGCCAAGGAGTAGACGCGATCTTGCCGCCCGTGATTGCTTCTAAGGCCCAAGAGCGGCGAGCTAGGGATCATGGGAAGGCGGCTGCTCGATCGGAAGTTGCACTCCTGCCATATCTTGACTTCGCTGACAGTTATGAAGTCCTGCTTGGACGAAGAAGTGACTTAGCGCCGGCCGTTTCGGAGAATCTGGCCCATCTTGCGCCTGCCCTTGGCCGTATTGCGGCGATCCGAAATCGAGTCGCGCACACTCGACCAATGGAGATTGACGACCTTCCAGCTCTGCTTGATGTAATTGGCAGGCTGGCTGATCGGAGTGGGAACCACTGGACGACCATTGCGGAGACCCGTCAGAGACTCCAACAGGATCCTGCCTACGTCCTTGGACTGAAGATCGACTTGCCCATCGATCCGACACGGAGTCCTCAGCACAATTTGCCTGTGCCGGATTTCGACGAGACGGGGTTCTTCGGTCGCCAGCAGCAGCTGATCCGAATTAAAAGAGCCATTAAGGGCGCGTACCCTGTCGTTTCCGTTCTTGGTGAAGGAGGGATTGGGAAGACTTCTCTTGCGCTGAAGGCTGCCTATGATCTCCTTGACGACGAAGCCGTGCAATTTGACGCATTCGTTTGGGTCAGCGCCAAGGCGACCGTCCTGACGCCGAATGAGATTCGACGTATCAGTGGTGCGATCAAGGACTCATTGGGGCTATTTACTCGAGCAGCAGAAGAGCTTGGTGTTCTCGCGCCTGGCACTGATCCCGTCGAGGAGGTGCTCAACTACCTTGAGAACTTCCGCATCTTACTTATTCTCGACAATCTTGAGACGGTGCTGGACCAACGACTCCGAAACTTTCTTCTAGATTTGCCGCTTGGCAGTAAGGTCATAATCACAAGCAGGATCGGACTCGGTATCGAGAATCCTGTGAGTTTGGGAGCTCTGTCTGAGGATGAAGGTGCCCGCCTCCTGCGTGCTGTTGCAGGAATCCGCGGAGCGCGCGTCCTTACCGAAATGCCGAACGAAATGATTCAGGCTTTCGTGAAGAAGATGGGCGGGCACCCTGCCTATCTTAAATGGTTTGTTGCCGGGGTCCAAGCAGGCAAAAGGCCGGAGGATCTTGTCTCCGACAATGCGTTACTTTTGGATTTCTGCATGTCAAACGTCTACGGCTACCTGAAGGCGGACGCGCAAAACGTACTCCGCTGTATGCAGGTCCTGCCAGGTGCTCGCAATCAGGGCGAACTCGCATTCTTAACCGAGTTTTCGGCCACTCGTATGCAGGCAGCGTTGCTCGAGCTAATCACGACGAACTTTGTCCAGATGCGAAGCCAGAGCACGAACGCTTCTGAGATCGTTGACACGACTTACCAGCTAACGGACTTCGGTAAGCAATATCTGGATAGTCGGCACCCTGTGTCTGGGCGCGACAGGGCCGAGCTTATTCGGCGTCACCAACAGCTCCACAGCGTTGGTGCCGACCTCCGTGCGGAAGGCTCGGCTAGCCCTTATTCGCCGGAAACAGTTGATGTTCGGGGGACCGGTGACTTCAACGTTGCCCGCTTGCTACGGGACGCGCTCCTGGCGGCGGCCCGTGGGAACACGGATGAGGGCTTGTCGAACTGCCGCGAAGCGCAACTCCTCGCTCCTACGTATCACGAGGCGTGGCGGGTAGAAGCCCATATTCAGGTACTTCGCAGTGACTTCGGTGCGGCGCGAGCCGCCTATGAAAGGGCCCACGAGCTGGCTCCACTGTCGCCGACCCTCAACTACTTCTTTGGCAGCTTTCTCCTCGACCAAGGGGATAATCCCGCTCGAGGGCTTGAGCTCCTCCAAGCTGCAGCACGCGTAGATAACGCCCATACCGCGATCATTAATCAGATCGCGTGGGCGCATCTCCGGTTGGAGGACTATGCCTCTGCGATTCAAGTTACCGAGCACGCTCTCTCGACCGGTTCGCCGTACCAACCTGACTTGGTGCCGTCCGTCATAACCGCTTTCCGGGCCGCAGTCTATTGGGCAAACTCTGACCGCGATAAGGGAGACCTCGATAGCTCGCTGCATGCGTTGGAGGTGGGCGCCGAGTTGGCCAAGGTTGCGCCCGCTGGCCTTTTGGTGGACGAATCGCGTGATCGTATGGTTCAACTAGGATTGATTGGGGCTGAAATAGCAAGACTGTCCGATGAAAACTTCGTCGTGCGAAAGGCTAAGGATTTTCAAAACCAACTGTACGACAAGCTGAGTGTTGTCGACCAAGGCTGGCTTGAGCGGCGTGTCGGAACGGTTAAGTTCATTTCGGATAAATACTTCGGCTTCGTCACCTATGCTGGCCATGACTATTTCTATCATCTTAGGGACCTCGCTGATTCTGCCGAATGGGAGTATATTGGTGAGGGTACGCCAGTGGCGTTCAGTCCGAATAGGAGTCATCCAAGGGGCTACAGAGCTGAAGGCGTTCGCTGGCTCGGCTAAGTAGTTGGTGCGAAGTGTTGGCGGTGGGTTTCAGGGTGACGGGGTGAGGTCTTGTGGCAGTCGGAGACGAGCGATCGTTCGAGGCGACGATCGAGAATGCATTGATGAACGCCGGGTGGCTTGGCGGTGTGGCTGAAAGTTACAGCCCGGAGCTTGCGATCGATACCGCCGAGCTCTTCGCGTTTGTCCAAGCCACGCAGCCGGACGAGTGGACCAAGCTGCTGGCCTACCACAGGAACAACCTGAACGAGGCGCAGCGGCACTTCGCTCAGTACCTCGCCAAGCAGATCGACGACCGTGGTCCCCTCGACGTCCTTCGCCGAGGCGTCAAGGACAAGGGCGTCCTCATCCGGCTCGCCTACTTCAAGCCAGCTCACGCCATCACCGACCACGCGCTTAAGTTCTACCGTGCTAACCGCCTCACCGTCACCCGCCAGCTCGCCTACTCGACCAGCAACAACAACACCCTGGACCTGGTTCTCTCCGTCAACGGCATCCCACTAGCGACGGTCGAGCTGAAGAACCCCCTCACCGGCCAGACCGTCGAGGACGCCAAGCGGCAGTACCGCGAGACCCGCGACCCGAAGGAATTGCTTTTCGCGAGGCGTACCCTCGTGCACTTCGCCGTGGATCCGGACCTGGTCTTCGTCACGACCAAGCTTGCCGGCGACAAGACCCGGTTCCTGCCCTTCAACACTGGCTCCGACGGGCCGGGCGTTTCCGGCGGCGCCGGCAACCCGCCCGCCGGCGAAAAGGGCTACCGCAGCTCCTACCTTTGGGAGCAGATCTGGCACCCGGACACCTGGATGGATCTGGTCCGGCGGTTCCTGCACACTGACAAGGAATCCAAGGATCTGATCTTTCCGCGTTACCACCAGTGGCACGCGGTGACCAACCTCGCCGACCACGCCGCCTGCAACGGCTCCGGCCACAATTACCTGGTCATGCACTCGGCCGGATCGGGCAAGTCGAACACCATCGCATGGCTGGCGCACCGGCTCTCCAGCCTGCACACCGCGCCGACCCTTGACGAGGATGCCCGGGTCAAGCGGCTGCGCCCCAACGAGCCGGTCTTCGACAAGGTCATCATCATCACCGACCGGGTGGTGCTCGACCGACAGTTGCAGGACACGGTCTTCCAGTTCGAGCACGTGCCGGGCGTGGTGCAGCGGATCGACAAGGACTCTGCCCAGCTCGCCGCCGCCCTCCAGGGCGAGACCGCCAAGGTTGTCATCACCACCATGCAGAAGTTCCCCTACATCCTCAATCAGGTGCAGGGGCTGCGCGGTAAACGGTTCGCGGTCATCGTCGACGAGGCGCACTCGTCGCAGTCCGGTGACTCGGCCGCCGCGTTGAAGAAGGTGCTGTTGAAGCTCGGCAGCGACGACGTCGACGAGTCGGGTGACCTGCTCACCGCGTCGGCGCTGGCGCGGGGTCGGCACGAGACGCTGTCGTACTTCGCGTTCACCGCCACACCCAAGCCGAAGACCCTGGAGCTGTTCGGAACGCCGCATCCGGTCACCGGCAACCCGCAGCCGTTCCACACGTACTCGATGCGGCAGGCCATCGACGAGGGCTTCATCCTGGATGTGTTGCGGAATTATCTGACCTACAAGTCGTACTGGAAGTTGGCCAACGCCAACCCGGACGACCCTGAGGTCGACCCGAAGAAGGCCGGGGCCCAGCTTGCCCGCTTCGCCAGCCTGCACCCCACCATGCAGGCGCAGAAGGCCGAGATCATCGTCGAGCACTTCCGCAAGCACACCGCGCTGCGCCTGGGCAATCGCGCCAAGGCAATGGTGGTCACCGGATCCCGCGAGGCCGCCGTGCGCCTGCACACCGCCATCAAGAAGTACGTCGAGATGCAGGGCTACGTCGGCTGCGACTCGCTGGTCGCGTTCTCTGGCGACCTGGAGGTCGACGGCGTCGAGCACACCGAAGCGCGGAGCAACGGCTTTAGCGAAGGCGAGCTGCCCGAGCGGTTCGCCTACACCGCCGCCGACGACAAGCACGCTGGCACGGCCAAGGCCAAGCAGACGACCGAATATCGGATCCTGGTCGTCGCCGAGAAGTACCAGACCGGCTTTGACCAGCCGCTGCTCACCACGATGTACGTCGACAAGCTGCTCAAGAACGTCGCCGCGGTGCAGACCCTGTCCCGGCTCAACCGCACCCACCCGCTCAAGGCCCAGGGTGACGTCTTCGTCCTCGACTTCGTCAACGAGGCCGGCGACATTGCCGAGCACTTCAAGCCGTACTTCGAGACTGCCGCCACCACCCCCACCGACCCGAACCTGCTCTACACCGCCCAGAACGCGGTGACGGCCTACCCGGTCCTGATCAACTCAGAGATGCAGGCGTACGTCGACGCTCTGCTCGCCGCCGAGCAGAAGGCAACCAGCGACACCGCGCTTCAGCGGGCACACGGCGCCCTCTACCGCTTCACCGAGCCAGCGGTCCAGCGCTTCAACGCTCTGGCTGCCGACGATCCGGAGGCCGCGGACGCCTTCCGGTCGGCACTGCGTGACTACACCCGGATGTACGCGTTCCTCAGCCAGGTAGTGCCCTACCACGACGAGGACCTGGAACGGCTCTACCTGTACGGGCGGGCACTGCTCAACCGTCTGCCCCGGCGGCAGGATCCTAGTGTCGACATTGGTGAGGTGGAGCTGACCCACCTTCGGGTCAGCAAGACCGGCGAGCATGACGCGTCGCTGTCGCCCGAAGGTGAGCAGATGCTGCCGGGCTTTCTCGGCGGGGCAGCAGGCCAGCAGCGCGACCTGGAGAAAGTCGTGTTGTCTGAGCTGATCGACGCGTTCAACGACAGGTTCGGCATCGGGCTGGGCGAGTCGGACAAGGTCTGGGTCGAGCAGCAGATCGTCGCGCTGGCCGAGGACGGCACCCTCGAAGCCGCCGCGATGGTCAACGACGAAAGCAACTTCGGCGTGGTCTGTGACAAGCGCATCGAGGACGTGATCCTGTCCCGCCACGACGACAACGGCAAGCTGATGCAGCGCTACCTGGACGACGAGAGCCTGCGCTCGCAGCTCAACCAGTTCGCACGCCGACAGGCGTACCAGATGATCCGCAGCCGTAAGGGCATCGCCTAACCCCCCCACCCCTCGCCGAGAGGAGGACGGTTGTCCCCGTCCACCCCCGACTTCCACCTCTGGGTCGCTACCGACGACTCCCGGACGGTTGTCGCGCTCGCGCCACTGAAGATGTCCAGAACACCCCTCAAGCACGAGTGGGGGAGCATCACTTACCTGCAGGCGATGCCAGCGGCTCAAAGCTCTTCCAAGCTGGGCGGCGTCATCGCGCTTTGCACCGCGGTGATGATTGGCACCCTGTTGCTCTGCCTCAGCAGCGCGCCGGTGCTGGTGATCCTCATCCTGATGGCGATGGTGCTGGGATTTGGGTTGCTGGTGATTCTCTCGAAGACGCCGCCACCCCAGGTGGTCGCGCCAGACGAGACGGCGTTCCCGGACCTCCACCACTCGCTCGACAAGCGTGAAGAGCGCGAAGAATTCCTCGACCTCATGGCCCTAACTGAGGAAGCCGGCCGTGGGTTACCAGCCGTGGAGGAAGCAATCGATCCGGCTGAGGGAGGAGAACTCCTCGCTCAGGTGTTGTGGGAGGCTGCCGACGTTCTCAGCCGTCGGCAACAGCTTCGCCCTCAGGTTGCCCGCCAACGGATTCATCCGGCGAGGGCCGGTTCACCCAACAGCACTGCCAGCCGCTCTCTGGCAGAACAGCGGGAGAGGACGAGGATGCTGTGGGAGCAGACCGAGGTGGAGCTGGCCCGCATCCAAACCTCACTTGAGCTCGCGGCTGTCGCCGCCCATAACGCTGCCGACGACCCAAACGCGATCGAGGCGGTTCGTGAGGCATACAACGAGTTGGCCGACGTCTACGGGGAGCGGTATTAGCTGGTTCAACCAGTGGATTGCCGGCTGAGGAACGGGGAGAAGCGGATGCAGGCGCAGGAGCGGGTCGCCGAGCGGTACGAGTTGACGTACCCGCTCGGCCGAGGCGGAATGGGGGAGGTGTGGGCGGGCTTCGACGAGAAGCTCGATCGGCCGGTCGCCATCAAGTTCCTTCGCCAGCTCACCATCCCCGAGAACGAGCGTGAGACTGCGGTCGAGCGCTTTATGCGCGAGGCACGGGTCACCGCCCGACTCGACCACCCCGGGGTACCCAGCGTTCACGACGTCGGATACCACGGCGAGGACATCTACATCGTCATGCAGCTCGTTCCGGGCATGGTCCTCGCCGATTTACTGGCCGAACGCGGTTGGCTCTCGGTACCGTGGGCCGCCGCAATCGGCGCCCAGATCTGCTCGGTGCTCGCCACAGCGCACGCCGCCTCCCTGGTGCACCGCGACCTCAAGCCGCAGAACCTAATGGTCACCCCCGCGGGGTCGGTCAAGGTGCTTGACTTCGGGGTCGCCGCACTGCTGGGAGCGGATGTACCTCGGCTCACCGCTACCAGCCACACCCTCGGCACCCCCACCTACATGGCTCCCGAGCAGGCACTCAATAGCGCGGTCGGTCCCCGAGCAGACCTTTACGCGCTGGGCTGTGTCCTGTTCGAGGTATTAACGGGCAACCCGCCGTACCGCGCGGACAGTGCACTCGGGCTGCTGCACCGCCACATGAACGATCCCATCCCAGTGGTCACTGAACAACGGGCCGGTGCGCCTGACGACCTCGTGCAACTCGTGAAGCGGCTGCTCGCCAAGGATCCTCAGGACCGGCCTGGTTCAGCCGCGGAAGTGTACGAAATCCTGGCGCCCCTCGGCGCGGTCGAGCACGAGTTGGCGGGCCACCTCGCGATCGCCGTTGCCGACGGTCAGCCGATCGACCCGACCATGCCTTACCGGTATCCCTTCGGTCCGATACCGCCTCGGTCACCGCTTGCCCCGACGCGGGTCGACATCGTTCGGCCACGCGCGGCGCCGCAGGTGATCGAACCGCCGACACTCGATGAGCTGACCGAGGTCGAGGAACGAGCCTGGGCACTGGCCGAGGAGGAGCGTTTCACTCAAGCCGCCGCTCTCCTCGAAACGGCACTCCGCCCGATCCTGCACGGCCACGGCGCGAAGCAGCCCCGGGTTCTAGAACTGCGACTCAACCTGGCCAACCTTCACGTCCTTGCCGGCGCTTTCCGGCAAGCGCTGCCAGAGTTCACCCGACTTGTCACCGACCTGGCCGAGCGGCCGGTCCCCGACCAGGAACTGATCTGGCATTGCCGACAACAGGCAGCTACATGCCAGGCCGAGCTTGGCGAGGCACCCGAGGCGTTGCGGGCGTTGCGCGATTTGTTGGCTGACCAGCAGCGCCTCGCAGGCGCCGACGCGCCAGAGCTCTTCGGCCTTCGTCACCAGATCGCGCTGCTCACCGCTGGTGTCGGCGATACCGCGGAGGCCCGTCAAGAGCTTCAAGACTTGCTCGTCGATGTTCGCCGTATGCAAGGTTTGGATTCGCACGATGTGGCGGAGATCGAGGCGCTACTGACCCACCTCATGCGTCTTGGTGAAGGAGCGCGAGAGGAAAACCAGAAGGAGAACGATGGCAATCCCTGATTTCCAATCCTTCATGCGGCCGGTGCTTGATGCCCACGCTGACCAGAAGCCGCACGCCGTGACGGAGATCCGGGAAGCGGTGGTGAGAGCTCTCGCCATCACGGATGAGGACCGGAAGGTGCTGCTGCCGAGCGGGCGACAGCCTCGGTACGCCAACAGAATCGCCTGGGCGATCACCCATCTGGCGCAGGCAGGTCTCCTGCGTAGGCCGACGAGGGGCGTCACTGAGATCACCGGTAGGGGTCAGGAAGTCCTAAGGGAACACCCCGAACGCGTAGACATCAGGATCCTCAAAGGTTTCGCTGAGTATGTCGAGTTCCGTACCCGTGCGCGGGTGCGACCGCCGGGGGCGCCCTCGGAGGAACAGGCCGAGGACTCGAACGTCGAGACGTTGGCGCCTCGGGAGGCAATCGAGGAATTTATCGAGACGGCCCACTCGGCGGTTGCGGCGGAACTACTCAGTCGAGTGATCAGCCAACCGCCGGAGTTCCTCGAACACCTTGTGCTGCGCCTTCTCGTCGCAATGGGTTACGGCGGCTTGGAGCGGATGACCGAGCACATGGGGGGACCAGGCGACGGTGGGCTGGACGGGTTGGTGCGGCTTGATCCGCTAGGTTTGGACGTCGTGTACGTGCAGGCAAAGCGCTACACCGATAAGCCCATCGGCCGTCCCGACATCCAGGCATTCGTCGGAGCGCTGCACGGTGTTCAAGCCAGCAGAGGCATTTTCATCACGACGAGTAGGTTCAGCGCCGACGCGAGAGATTACGCGGACCGGGTGAACGCTCGGCTCATTCTGATCGACGGCCCGGAGCTCGCTCGATTGATGATCGGCCACAGCTGTGGCGTCGTAACCGAAGAGACGTACGTCCTGAAGCAGATCGACGAAAACTTCTTCTCAGAGGAATGATCGAGGTCGCCCTTAGCGCTGCACGCGGCGTCCGTGCAACGCCAGCGTGAGAGTCACGGGCGTGGATCGACCGTCCGTAGCATGTTGACAAGACCGCCGATGGCCTGCAGTTGATCTGCAGTCAGTGGGTCCGTGGAGAAGTGCATAAGGTCGTTGCGAATGTGCCGCACAGCCTTCAGGGCGTTGAGAAAAAGTTGCTGGTCTAGGCGCCACCTGAGCCGACGAAAGACGTCCTCGGGCTTGAGTAGGTGCTCGTAAGCGCCGAGAGTCAGGTCGGCTGCAGAGTTGGTCTTGTTCGGCTTCATCGATGCGCCGCGGATCTCGTCAAGTGTGAAAGCCTCGTCAACGCGGCGTCGGAGGCGACGTTCGATCTCTTCGATCAGGGCCACCGGGCGAGCCATGGTCGCGAACTGTTGCGTTAGGTCGGCTGTGGTGACGATGCCCGTGATGGCTCCGTCGTTTTGACCTCGAACCAGCACATATCCGACCTTGTAGATCTCGTCGACCTGGGCTAACAGGTCGGCGTCGTGATCGACGACGCGGACCGCGACCGTCGCGTCGTGCAGTGTGGCCTCGCGGTTGGCGAGGTGTGCCTTGGCGATGGACTCCCAGCTGACCGCGCGCACCCCGCCAAAGGCGTCAAACACGGCCAGCTGTGAGTAGTCGTGGGCGAGCATGTGCGTTATCGCCGCCGCGAGCGTGTCGTCCGTGCTCACGCTGAGGACCGGCCGGTTCGCCGATTCGAGATCGCCGATCCGGAGCGACACGGGTGGAAGATCCTCGGCGGCCACCGCTTCGGCGGGCGCTGGGACTCGGGAATCCTCGATCGGTCGGACGACGTCCGGCTCCGGCTCCACGCTGACCGGAACCAGCTCGATCGTATTGTCGATCCAGCCTTCGGTGAATGGAGGGCGAGTGGTGAGGCCTCGATCCGAAAGGTCCGCTTCGATCTCCGCCACCACACCTGCGGTTCGACGGCCGGCGTTCCACATCGCCAGGAAGTCTCGGATGCTCAGGCGAGGAGCGGACGGTGCGCTCTCGTCGCCGGCGCGATCGAGAAGCTCATCGCGAGTAGCGAAAGTGTTCTCGCCCGCCTCGCCAGGATCCCGACCGGGATCGGCGCCGTGCTCGGCGAGGTGTGTGATTCGGCGAACGGCGTCATGCCTCCGCAGTTCAAACACCGTCAACAGCGAGCCCATCGAGCTGTGCAGGTCAGGAAGGATGGCGCTACGTGATACATCGGTACGTAGCCAGGTCATGGGTCGGACGTGGCGGAAGCCCAGAGGCGCGTCGGCACGATATTCGTATCCGCCGGTTACTTTGCCTATCGCAAGCTGCTCGCGTCGACGCAGTGGGACGACCAGCAGGTCGTTGACCTTGATTCGGTTGATGAAGCGCCAGAGCTGGCCGGTCCAGTTGGCTACGACGGCGCTGTTGCGGTCCGGATAAGCATTGCTCACGAGATCCCGAAGCTCGGCGCGGGTCTCAACGGTCGAAAGGTCTCCGAGTTCGGGCCAACCTGCGATGGCCAGACCTTCGCGGAGTGCCGCGTCCTCACGTTCGCCGTCCCGCCCGGCTCGAACCATCCACGCCGCAGTCATAGTTGATCCCGTCCGTTTCGGAGACCCTGCGCAGCGATGGTAGTCCGACGCGGCCGGAGGCGATGCCCCTGTTTTGCCGCTAGCCAGCCAGCTCGTGCCCTGGGATGGAAGTGATGATCGCTCGAATCGGATCTTGACTTAGCCTGCCCGACCAGTGGCGGTGGAGAGCAATCGTCGCCAAGCATCACGCGAGAACGACAGGGTTGGTCCGGCCGGGTCCTTCGAATCGCGGACCGCGACGACGCCGGGGAGGTTGGTGGCGACCTCGACGCAGTTGCCGCCGTTGTCACCGCTGCGGGTGCTCTTACGCCAGACGGCGCCAGTCAGATCAGTCATGCCGCATCTCCCCGGTGATCCTCTTGATCATGTCTCTTGATTCTGCCGCGCCAAGCGCGAGGGCCGCCAGTCCTCTCCAGGTGTCCTCGTAGGCCATCAGCTCATCTGGCTTGTCCAGGTAGAGCGCCCCGGTCAGCGACTCGCTGTAGACCACCGAGGGCTCGGGCGCACTCCGGCCACCGTTGGTTGTCGGGAAGTCGAGGATCACAAACGAGCCAGCGACCGCTCCAGGGTGCGGCCCGGCAGCGAGCGGCACCACCTGCACTGAGACGTTCGGCTGCTCGGAGACTTCGAGCAGATGTTTGAGCTGGTCGGACATTACGCCGTGGCTACCGACCACTCGGCGGAGTGCCGCCTCGGAGAGCACTGCGTCCAAGCGTGGGGGCTTTGGCAGTCGACGCCTCAGCAACGCCTGTCGTTGTAACCGCACCTCGACTGCTTGCTCACGCTCCTCGGGGCTTAGCCGACTCCCAGGTTGAAAGAGTCCAAGGGCGTAGGAGCGCGTCTGGAGCAAGCCGGGAACTAGTGTCTCGCCGTACTCCCGCAGTCGGGCCGCAGCGGACTCTAGACCCACGTACAGCTCGAACCAGTTCGGCACCGCATCGCCGTACGCGTGCCACCAGCCCTTCGACTTCGTCTCCACGGCCAGCCCGCGCATCGCCTCGGTCATCTCGGGCGACACCCCGTACAGCTCGCACATCGCCTTGACGTCGAGCACCCGGACCGAGCCCTGGCCGCATTCGAGGCGCCAGATCTTCTGCCGGCTGTATTCGAGGGCCTCGGCGGCGGCGTCGAGCGTCACGCCGGCCTCGTTTCGGAACTGCCGCAGCAGCCGGCCGAGTTGCCGGCGCGGCACGGTCGATCCGATGTCGTCGGGCATCCGCACACTCCCTGGTTCCAGCACGCAACACTGCGTGACCTGCTCCTGCAACTCCTACGGGTTTCGGCAAAGAAAGTCAATGCACAACAGCGAAATCGCGGTTTAGAACGTTGCGTTTCCACTGCGGACTGTCGCAGGCTGGTCACAGCACGGCGGCCGGCCGGTCCCCCCGAACGGCCGCCGTGTTCCCCGAACACCCCTCGCCCCTCGGCATCAGGAAAGCAGGCAGACATGAACGCCAACAACCAGCGGCCAGGGGCGGCGAGCGGCGGCGCGACCTATCGCTCCGCTGCGTACACAAGTCTGCTGCCGTGGCAGGTGCGTGAGCGTCGATTCATGCCGACCGGGCTCGGGCGTCGCGGTTTGAACCCCGACAACGTGTACGCCTTCCTCGACCGGGTCGCCGTCGACATGGCCGCCGTCTACGCCGCTCTCGCCGAGAGCCGCCGCGAGACGGCCCGGATCAAGGCGGCGTTACGTCGCTGGCAGACCGATCAGGCCGGCGCCCGCAACGAACGGGACCAGATCCGATGAGTCAGCGGTACGTCATCCACCTGCCCATCGTTGCCACCGACCTGCCCGCCGCGCAGCGCCTGGCCCGGGTCATCGGCCGTTGGATGCTGGTGCTGCCGATGACCGATCCGGGGGAGACCACCGTCTCCAAAGAGGACCATCAGCTCGTCCGGCACCGGGTCTTCTGTGACCTGCGGCTGCCCGGCGGTCGGCGTTGCCTGCTCCGCGCCGACCACGACGGGCCCTGCTCCCGCCGCCTGCGCCGTTGATAGCCGGTCCAACCCGAGATACCTGCGGCGCGGGTGCGCGTGCTTTTACTACTGGTCAGGGCATAGGCGGTACCGATCCTACGAGTTGTAGTCACGCATGGCTATCGATCGATTGCAGGATGTGCTCGGCGTGAAGCGCCGGTAATCCTGAGGGGCCAGCCCACGGCAGCAGGGGGATTCATGGGTAGTCCCGCACGTCGCCGTCATACGCCTTCCAGTGAGCGTCAGCTACGCCTGGTGCCAGATCCCACCGCCGAAGCGGTGGCTGCCTTCGGTGCCCGAGTCGCGAGAAGACCGGTCGAGGCGGTGATCCCGAGGATCAGTTGCGCAGTCCTCTGGAAGAGTTGCTTCGTCGCATGGGCCGGCACCTGGGAGTCGACGCGGTTCCCTACGGAGAGGTCCGGCTCGACGTGGTGCGTGCGCGCCCCGACTTCGCCGTGGACGTTGGGGGAGTCCGCGTCGGGTACGTCGAGCTGAAAGCCGATGGGCGCGGGATCCCCTCGACCTGGCATCGCCCCACGAAACGTGAGCGCCTGCAGTGGGAGAAGCTCAAGGCCCTACCGAACGTCCTCTACTCCGACGGCACTGCCTGGGCGAGATACACCTACGGAGAACTGGCTGGCTCCGTTGTTCACCTGGAGGGCGACCTCTCGGGCGGTCGGCGCCCGCTGCGGGCGAATGGGTCCGAGTTCGAAGCCCTCATCCAGGAGTTCCTGCTGTGGCAACCCGAACAGCCGCGAACCCTGGCCCAGCTCATCCGGATCGTCGCCGGGCTGTGTCGGCTGCTGCGCGACGAGGTTGGTGCGATCCTCGCGGACCCCACCCGTGATCTGGCCCACGAGGAGTTGTCGCTGCTCGCCGATGACTGGCGTGACCTGCTGTTTCCCGATCTGGATGACGCCGGCTTCGCGGACGCCTACGCCCAGACCGTCACCTTCGCACTGCTCCTTGCCCGCATCGACGGAATCGTCTTCGACGAGACCCCGATGCACGAGATCGCCCGTCTGCTCGGCAAAAAGCACTCCCTCATGGGCCGGGCTTTGGCGGTGCTGACCGACAACGACGCCGCCTACGAGCTTCGGATGATCGATACCTTGTTGAGGGTCATCGGTTGTGTGGACTGGAGCACCATCGACAACGGGCGGGGCGATATCCACGCCGACTTGTACGAGCGCTTCTTGTCCATCTACGACCCCACGCTGCGGCGGCGCAGCGGGTCCTTCTACACGCCACAGCCCGTGGCGGGTGCGGTCGTCGACTTTGTGGACGAGATTCTGCGTGACCGGTTCGTTCGTTCGTGGGGGTTCGCCGCCCATGATGTCACTGTCGTGGATCCCGCCATGGGTACCGGAACCTTCCTAGTCGAGGTGTTACGAGCGGTCTCGGCGACGATCGACGCCAAGCAGGGTGCGGGCGCGCGGGGGCCACGGTTGCGGCAGTTCTTCCAACAGCGTCTCGTCGGCTTCGAGATCCAGGCCGCGCCCTACGCCGTCACCGAACTTCGGCTGCACCAGGCGATGAAGGCGCAGTTTCGTACCGAGCTTCCCCCGTCCGAGTACCGGTTCCTCACCGACGCGTTGGAGGATCCCGATACTCAGCAGGGTCGGCTGCGGGCGGCGTACCGGGTCATCGAACGCTCTCGCCTGGAGGCAAACCGGATCAAGCGTGAGGTGCCGGTCATGGTCGTGGTGGGCAATCCCCCGCACGTGGAGAACACGCGGGGGCGGGCACCGTGGATCGAAGAGCGGCGGAAGGCGCCCCTTCTTCCGGGGACCCGTCCGGATCGGCCCTCGCTTGACGAGTTCCGGGTGCCCGGCGGAGGCCGCTACGAGTCGGACCTCTACGGGCTGCCGTGGTGCTTCTGGCGCTGGGCGTTGTGGAAGGCCTTCGAGGCTCACCCCGGCGAGCCGCAGGGGGTCGTAGCTTTCGTGACGCCGTCGAGCTTCGTCAAGGGCAAGTCCTTCGAGGGCATGCGGGAGTACCTCCGGCGGACTTGCGACGAAGGGTGGATCATCGAGCTTTCTCCTGAGGGGAACCGGCCGCAGCAGCACACCCGCCTCTTCGGGCCTGAGGTCGGGCGGCAGCTGTGCGTTGCGGTGTTCGCCCGCTACGGCCAGGGCGACCGGACCACGCCGGCGACGGTTAGGACCGTGTCACTGAACGGCGCGAGGGAAGACAAGCTCCTGCGGTTGCAGGAGCTGCGCCTCGCCGATCCGGGGTGGCAGCGGTGCCGCGCGGACTGGCGGGCACCGTTTCTGCCGGATTCCGACACCGACTGGCAGCGCTACCCGGGACTGAAGCAGCTCTTTCCGGAGTCGTCCCGCGGTGTGACGGCAGGACGGACCTGGATCTACTCCCCGGACGCCGACACCCTGCGCCGTCGCTGGCGCAGATTTATCCAAGCTGGGGAGGGCCTGCGCCGACGGATGCTGCCCGAGTCCCGGGACCGCAAGCTCGACAGCGTCGTGCGTCCGCTGCCCGGGATGCCGGCCCCCGTCGGTCCGCTCGTTGCGGAGACGGGCCCGCCGCCGGCGGCGGTGCGAGTCGCCTACCGCTCGTTCGACCGACAGTGGGTGCTGCCGGACAGCCGGCTCATGGTGATGCCACGACCACCGCTGTGGGCAGTCCGGTCGCCACACCAGGTCTACCTGACCGAGCAGAACAGCCATCCAATCGAGAGCGGCCCGGGCGTCACCTTCACCCAGCTGATACCCGACCTGGATCACTACAACGGCCGCAGCGGGCGGGTCTTTCCGCTCTACTGCGACACCTCGACAGAGCGACCGAACGTCACACCAGGGCTGTGCGCAATGCTGGCCGAGACGCTCGGTACCGAGGTGGCGGCCCGCCGATGTGATGGCCTACGTCGCCGCAGTCACCGCCCACCCCGGCTACACCGAGCGGTTTCGGCAGGAGCTGCAGCACCCCGGCGTTCGGGTGCCGCTGACAGCGGATGCCAACAACTGGGCCGAGGCGGTGTCGATCGGTCGCGAGGTGTTGTGGCAGCACACCTTCGGGCAGATCAGCCTGGGCGAGCGCCCGATCTCGTTCCGCGACTTCGTTGACGAGGCGGCGCCAAGGGTGCAGGCGGCGATACCGGACGAGCCGGGAGCCCTCCCCGACAGCATCTCCTGGGAGGCGGACAGCGAGACGTTGCTGGTCGGCAGCGGGCGCATCGCTCCCGTTCACCGTCGAGTCTGGGAGTACGACGTCGGTGGGATGAGAGTTCTTCGGCACTGGTTCAACTATCGCTGCGCACACCAACGCCACCGACGTCGCTCCACTCCGCTGGATGACGAGGAGCTGAACCGGTGGGGCAGCGACCTGACCGACGAGCTGCTGGAGATCCTCGCGGTACTCGGCGGTTGCGTGGCTGTGGAACAGCGGCAGGCGGACCTACTGGATCGCATCTGCGCCGGTCGGCTGATCTCCGTGGCAGACTTGGCGGCCGGTGGCGTCCTGCCGATACAGGGAGCCGCCAAGCTCACCACGGTTGACGAAGGGCGCAGCCCGAGATTGTTCTGACGGCTTCCCGTCGATGCACCCTTCCGATCGCTTGCGGAACCTCAACAGGCGTAGCAGTGCCCGCAGAGCAGCCGTCGTACCGTCTCCGGATTGGGGCCCTCACCGCCCCAGCGCCTCGTCGCAGGTGACGGCGTATCCGCTCTGGTGCAGCTTCGCCAACAGCTCGCGCCCGTGCCGATATATCGGGATCGAGGATGTCGCCGTAGCGCGCCGTGTTGATTCGCCGTCTGCTCCGCGCTGAACACCGCGGCCCCAGCACCCGCCGCCTGCGCCGCTGACAAGACAAGCATGTCGGCTATCCGTCACTTCGCTGGCCGCGTCGGATTGGTCTGCTTCCGTAGCGCGGTGGATCTCATGGACCAGCCGAGCGTGGGGAAGCGCTGGTGACCGCGATGCTTGGTCCGGCGTGGACGCTCAAACCCGACACCCCGGAGGACACCGGCCGCCAGCCGCTCGCCGTGGAGACTGTGATCGGCACGCACGCGGCGGCGCTGATTCCCGGCGTCATCACCACCACCCCCCACGCCCGTTACCTGGCCCTGCACGCCCGCCTCGCGATCGAGGCACAGCGGCGCGGCTGGACCGACAAGACGGACCTGGAACGGTTCCGTGCGCTGGTCCGCCGCGCCGAGGTCGTGCTGGGCGCGGTGTCCGTCGCGCACGGTGAGGCGGACGACGACCACCACCTACGGGCGGGCTCCTTCGGGTCACACGGCGTGAACACGATTCGGCCGGAACTGGACCGGCGGCGTGCCGTCGATGTCGGTCGGGTGGCCGACGCGTACAGCCGAGTGCCTAGCGGTTACCTGCAGACGTACGCGGGGATCGAGGTGGTGCTCGGCCTCACCGATGGGGGGCGGATTCCCCTGCCCGGGCCGGCGGCCGACGCCGACCAGCTCGCTGCCCTCGATGAGGCGCTGAGCGTGGCGGAACGGAGGAGGCCGCTTTCCGTGGCGGACCTCGACGCCCTGCGCCACTTGTGCGTGTGCGCCATCGGCGACGCCCCCGACGGAGCGTGCGTGCGGAACGCCTACTTCGGCGACCGCGGCCACCTCGACTACGCCGGAACCCATCGGCGCAGCGCCGCGCTGTTGGTCGGGGCGCTCACCGGCGAGCAGATCGATGCGGAGTCGATCGACATGTCCATGGACCGGTGGTGCTGCTTCCGGCCGGGGCTGCTGGAGTTGGTGGGCGAGGACCTGCACCCTCATGCCCTCGTTTGGCGTGGTGCGCTGCTGCGCAATTGGTCGGTCTGGGCGTGGCGGCTGATCTGGGCGCGGTTGGTGTCGCCGTTGTCCAGCACCGGCACCCTTGAGCAGGCGATCGCCGAATTCGTCCGCGCTCTTCCGGACGCAACCGTCCGTGAGGTGCTCGTCGACGGACTTCCTCCAGTGGTCGACCACGTCGGTAACCCATTGCCGGTCGAGCACGACCTGTACCGCGACGCGCTCGACGTTGATGACTGGACGGTGCTGGGAATGCTGCGGCTGCTCGCCGTCGGCGCCCGACGTCTGGACCATCTCGACCCGGTCACCCGGGACGCCTTCGTCGGCGCATTCGCCGACGACCTGGGACCCGGCTACGTCGCCGCGTGGCTCGACCGCGACGCCGACCGCCCGCTGGCCGAGGCCGTCTCCGGCCTTGCGGCCGCGCTGTTCCACCGCGCCGAATCGGTGAGCCGGCAGAAGATGCAGTGGACCCGGTACGGCCTGCGCCTGCCCACCCGCCTGCGGCGCGTCGGCGATCGGTGGCGGCTGGAGGGCCGGGAGGGCCGGGGGGCGGTCTCCCTCCGGCTGCCGACCTTCACCAACGTCATGCAGCAACTGGATGTGGTCGCCCACGACGGCGGGATCTGGCGTCCCGGCCGGCACGCCCGGGAGGTAACGTCGTGACGCCGTGGGAGGACCTGCGAGGAGCCGCTCCGCCGGCGCTGCTGCGCGGCCGGCCGCTCGCCGACGCCGAAGAGGTCCTCGTCCTTACGTACACCTGTGACCTGTCCTTCTTCGAGGACGTCTGCCTGCGGGAAGCGCAGGCCGTCCGCGCCCGTACCACCATCCTGTACGACGCCGAACAGCTCACCCAGGGGCCCCGCCGGGCCGATTACCTGGCCTTGCCGGTCGTCTGCAAGGGAGGCGGGGCCTTCCACCCGAAGCTCGTCGTGATCGCCTCCGAGACGGACGCCGTGGTTGCGATCGGGTCCGGCAATGCCACTCCGTCTGGCTGGCACCACAACGCCGAGGTCTGGACGCTGCTGCGCGGCGCAGGCCAGACGGTGCCGCAGCTGTTCCATGACCTCGCTGCCTGGCTGCGTCGACTGCCCACCGCGGTCTGGGTGGAGAACCTCGGTCGCGAACGCCTCGACCGAGTCGCGGCGCTGCTTACCGCCCGTCCGGCGGGGCAGGCGCCCGGCCAGCCGGTGCTGGTGACGACGGCGGTACGGCCGATCGTCGAGCAGCTTCCGGTGCCGAAGACGCACGTCACGTCGCTCGCGGTCGCCGCCCCGTTCTTCGACCCGCGGGCGGAGGCGCTACGCCGGCTGCTCGACCGCTTCGGACCCGACGAACTTCACCTCCTCCTCACCCGGGACGTCCAGTGCGACCCAGACGCCCTCGGCCGAGTGGTCAAACGTGCGCCGACGGGCGTGGTCGCCACCCCGAGAAGCAGCCGCTATCACCACGCGAAGATCGTGGAGTGGAGAACGGCCGACCAGTCGTGGGCGCTGACCGGCAGCGCAAACTGCAGCATGGCCGCCCTGGTCAGGACCATGGCCACGGGTGGCAACTGCGAGCTCGGCCTGCTCACCGAGACGGCCCCGTTGATCGACACCGGAGCCGCCCACGAGGTGGACCTGGCGCAGCCGGCGATTCTGCACGTACGGGAACCCGGCGAACGCGTCCCGTCGGAGGCGGCCCTGCGCGTGCTCGGGGTCCGGGTCGACGCCGAGCGGGTGGAGGCCACGGTTTTGGTCGACACGGAGTTGGCCCCGGCATGGCTCATGGTCGACGGGCTGAGGCTCGACCACCACCACAGCGACGGCAAACTCCACCGCTACGTCGGTGTCCCGGCTGCCGACCGGTCCCTCGTATCCGGTGGGCGAGCGACCGTGAACGTAGAGACGGACATGGGCGTCGAAGTCCGCGACGTGGTGGTGACCGACGTGACTGCCGCGCTGTCGCGCATCGACCGCCCGTCCCCGCTGGAACACACGTCGCTGCCGCTCGTCATCGCCGACCAGGCGCACCTGGCCGCGCTCGTCGAGGCGCTCGCCTATCTGGCCTCGGTCCGCCCGGACGGCATCGCCACCCCGCCCGGCATCAACCGGCGGCGCCAGGTGGAAGGTCGCATCACCGCGGCCGTCGGGCCGGCGCTGCTGCGTTTTACCCTCGGCGTGGACGGCCGGAGCCGGTCGACGCCAGCCGACGAAGAGATCTTCGACGACGCGGACGAGGACAATGGCGCTTCGCCCCGGGTCGGGCAGGAGGAGCAGAGAACGACGGCGGAGAGGCCGCCGGCCCGGGCGGAGACTGTCGCGACGGTGCTGGACGCGCTCACGCCGGGCCAGCGCACCCGACTACGACGTGAGATCGAAGGACTGGTCGACGCGTCGGAGGGATGGTCGCTACCGGCGAAGCTGGCCGTCAGCCGACTGGTGCTGACCTTGGTCGCCGGCGGGCTCTGGCTGGATCCGAGCGACTGGTCCGACCTTCTCTACTGGGTCGTGCTGCAACTATGGATGACCGACCAGGAGGAGTGCCTGGACGACGAGCAGGCGGCCCTCGCCACCATCGGGCTCGTGGCACTGCATAGCGGTCTTCACCGCCGGATTGAGTCGGACAGCGAACTCGTCGAGCAGTTCGAGGAGCTACGGCAGGCGTATGTGGAGTGGACCGAATGGCTCGCGGCGGTGCCGGTGGAGACGGTCCGCCGGTACGCGGCCGGCCTGGGCGGACACACCTTCGGTCTGCTGTTCGGGCAGAACGACTTCGTGGCCGAGCTCGGCTGGATCCTGGGACGCTCGGCGTTGCACGACGCGGTGGACCGGCTCATCGGTGCCTGGCTCGACAGTGGTTCCGTCGTGCGCGTCACCGGCGGCCGGACCACCCGTCAAGCCGTCATCTCCGCCCTCGACGCCCTGCGCGACTTCCCCGACGTGCAGGTGGCGTCGGAGGGTGAGCCGGCGGTGCACGGCTGGTGGAACGGGCGACGCCTGCTGCTGGTCACCCGGACGGGTGCCACGTGGCGGGCCGAGACCTGGTCGAACCTGATGACCGGTATCGCCGCCTACTCGCGCGGCACGCCGTTGCGCCCGCCTGACCGGCGCTTAACGGCGTCCGGGCCGGACGACGCCTTCGGAAGTCAGAGGACCAGCCCATGAGCGAGCCGGACGAAGGGAACCAGACTTCGATGAGGGGCCTCACGATCGCGGAGCGGGTCATGCAGGAGTTGCTGCGTACCAGGACGCCGCTCGACGACGACGAACTCGCCCGACGGCTCGACGTGCAACCGCGGCAGACCATCAACCAGGTGTGCCGCCGGTTGGAGCAGAGCCGTCGGATATGCAGATACGCTGGGCCCACCGGCAAGATTGTGAACGAACTCCCGAGGGAGGGCGGTACGGCGGCCCCGATCGTGCGGCAGGAGACCCGGCCGGCACCGGCCGCCGGCGACAGCGCGGTGCAACGGCACGCCGAGAGCGTGATGCTCGGGCTGCTCGGCGTACGGTTGCGCTGCGCGCTCAGCCCTCGGCGATTCGTGCTGGAGGATGGGTCCCGGGTCGAGGTCGACGGGGCGGATGAGAACCTGACCGTCCTCGTCGAGGCGTGGGCGCACCAGGGGCCGCCGAAGTCCGCGCAGAAGCATAAGGTGCTCGCCGACGCGTTCCGCCTGATTTTCGTGGCGTCGTCGCTGCCGACCTCGCCGCGCCTGGTGCTCTGCCTCTCCGACCCGGAGGCGGCCCACCACTTCACGACCGCGCGCTCCTGGGCTGCCGCGGCGCTGCGCGGGTTCGGGCTGGAAGTCGAGGTGGTCGAGCTGCCCATGAAGGTGAGGTCGGAGATCCTCGCTGCCCAGCAGCGTCAGTACCGTTGAGCTCGGGCATCGGACTTCGCGCGCTCAGGGGAGCCTTCGCCGAATAGGTCGCGTCCACCACTTCCTTGAACAACGCTTGACGTGGACCCCGACGGGAGTTGGGCAGCCCGACCGGGTTCAGCTTGCGAAGAGCATTCTCGTCGGGAACTCGCCGCTGGACCGCCAAGCCTTCACGATCTTTGCCGTTATCGCACCTGCCGCCGAGTTGAAATCACCATCTTCGACACTGGCATCCAGGGTGCGTGGATCGATTGTCAGGATCCGGTCGAACTTGTCATCCAGCCCGAACTCGTATCGGACCTCACCCCCTGTTGCTTCCACGCGCCGGGCGGTCACCATCATCCCCATGTTCTAGCCCCCAACGCTTGAGTGGTCCTCATAGGTCGGCCCTGGTACGGACGTCTCCCAGTCGGACACCTGGTTGGCGGCAAGATGTGCTTCCCGGTATGCCGCCTGGGGATGTTCCCGGTAGTAGCGCAATTCCGCCAATTCGTGCTCCAGTAGTGCGTAATCCTCGGGCAACGGACTGCCTCGCCGCAAGCGTAACCATGCTTCAGCCATGGGTGGGCTCGGATCGTATCGTTGTTGGATCATCCCGCCCGCGTAGTCATCCATCGGGTGCTCGTCAAAGAAGATGTGTCGGCGGATCTGCTCGATCTCCTCCTGCGAGAACCCTCGGGATCCGTCGAGACGGGGGGCGTCCGTGACATGGCGAGCGATGACGCCGGCATCGGCCCGTTGACGGATCGCCTCGTACGCCTCCTCCGCCCAATGATCCTGTCGTCCGTAGTCCGCCAGATTGCGAGGCCGAGTGGTATGACCGCCATGGACCCACCGTGCCCCATCAGTTGCGCTGCCGGGGCCCGCATCCGGCGCGTTCCGACTGCGCCCCAACGCCTGCTTGAGTTTGTCGATGAGGTCGCCGAGCCGGCGCATCTCCGGTATCAGCCGCCGCAGGCTGGCCAGCAACCCGCGCAACAACCGTGCGATCCGCGCCCCCCACGACGCCACCAAGGTCGTCACCTGCTCCACCACCAGCGGCGCGGCCAGCCCACCGGTGATGAGGAGCTCGCCCGCGTACACGATGATGCGGGATACGCAGGTGGCGATGGCGTCGCGGACCAGGAGCCGGACGGCGGCCACCAGGCCGGCGGCGCCCTCGGTGATCGCGGCCATGGTGTCGGCGCCCTGGGCGAGGCCGGTGATGGCCTGTTGCTGTTCGTTGGCCCAGGCCCGGTAGGCGGGGCCGGCACTGCCGCCCCAACCGGCGACGTCGCTGCGGATGGCGCGAGCCAACTCGGTGGCGTCGTCGCGGAGCGACCCGGCGACGTTGCGCCAGGTCTGGGCGTGCGCGGTGATCTGCGCCGGGTCGCCGGCGAGCCAGTCCAGCGCCTCGCTGAGCGGCTTGACGTGTTCGATGAGCCAGGCGATCCCGTACTGGAGCAGGGCGCCGACCGGGTCGGAGACGAGGGCGAGGGCGTCCAGGCTCGCGCTCACGACACCGAGGCTGCCGTCGATCCAACTGCCGGTCCGGACGCCCTGGGCGATGAGTTCGATGTCCTCGCAGATCCACACGCCCGCCCAGGCGCTGGGCGGGGTGTCCGCAGCGGCGGCGACGAGCGGGTTCGACGTCACGGGCGCCGCCGCACCTCATCGAGCTGGCGCTGCCGCACCCCGTCGAGTAGCTGTTTGGCGTGGGTGTCGGAGCTTCGGTAGCGGTCGGCGCCGACCCGCAGCTTGCCGGCGGTGTCCCGCACAGACTCGGCGGCCGCGCCAATGCTGTCGACCAGGGTTCGCTGCAGGCCGTCGAGCAGCACCGGCATCATCGCGCAGAGCTGCCCGTAGGCGTCGGCGCCCAATCGGACGTGCTGGCCTGCCTGCTGGGCGGTGTCGAGGCTGCTGGCACAGCGATCGAGGCGTGCGGCGTGGGCGGTCAGGTCGTCCGGGTCGACCTGGATGCCGTCACCGACGGGCATCGTTTGATCCCTGGTCGGGGAGGAGCCGGCTGCGGTACGAGTCGATGATGGCCTGGACGCTCGGGTCGTCACCCGATGATTGGGTAGCTGCGTCGCTGACCTGTCGGAGCAGGTCGGCGCGCGCGGCAGTGGTGGTCTCCAGGATCTGCCGAGCGGTGTGGGCGGCGGGCTGTTGCCGGATGCGCTCGTCGAGCCGTAGGTCGATCAGTAGGCCGGCCGAGTCGACTGTGACGTCGACGGTCCGATCGGGGTTGCGGGCGGTGCCGGTCAGGCCCCGCATCGCCGCCGACAGAGTCTTGGCGCGTTCCGCCCGCTCGGCGAGCGACGTCTCCCACTCGTCGAGCCGGCGCTCCGCCGCGTCGAGCGCAGCGTCGTCCGCCCACACGTCGACCCTCCCCAGGGGACCCCTGCCGGCGGCAACCGCCGACATCACCGGCACGCTACCAACCAGTGGCGCTGCGTGTATGCCCTCAGTGTGAACCCTCGCGCCGCCCCGTCGATCATGGAGTTGTGGTGGGCAACAAAGCGCCCGTTGTGCTGCTAAACCGGGCACCACAACTCCATGATCGACCGAGCCGGGCCGCGATCTTGCGCTTACTGTCGCGACAAATGAGTCAGAATCCAGCATTTCGACGACCGCAACTGCAAGATCGGCGCGGTGGGGCGGATCGGCGCGGTGGGGCGGATCGGCGCAGCGGGGGCACCACGGGCATTCGTTCGTATCATTTCCGCATGACGCGGTTCAGTCGGCGGGCGGTGTTGCTGGCTGGCAGTGGGCTGCTTGTCGGTTGTTCACCGCAGCCTGCGGCGGATGAGGTCCACCTGCGACTGGCTACCGGGCCGGCGGGGGCGGTCTACCGGCGGATCGGTGGGGCGCTGGCTGAGCACATCTCCGAGCAGGTGCCGGGTGTCACTGTGACCACGGTGCCGAGCGGGGCGTCCACCGACAACATTCGGATGCTGCGGGCCGGCGAGGTGCACCTGGGGCTGACCAGCCTGGACGCGCTGATCACCAGCGACGGCAGCGCGCCCGGGGGGCTGTCGGCGATCTGCCGGCTCTACGACAGTCATCTGCATCTCGTGGTCATGGCCGGTTCGGCGATCGGCGAGTTTCGGGATCTTGAGGGCAAGCGGGTGTCTCTCGGTGCGCACGACTCGGGCACGGAGTTCACGTCGCGGCGGGTCCTGGAGCTCGGCCCGCTCAAAGCCGACGGCTGGAACCTCAGCCAGGCCGGGTCGGCGGGGGCGCTGCGCGACGGCACGATCGACGCGATGTTCTCGCTGACCGGCGTCCCCACGCCCGCCATCACCGAGTTGGCGCAGCGGCACCCGATCCGGTTGATTCCGTTGGACGCGCAGGCGGACGGGCTCTTCACGGCGTACCCGGGTCCCTACGCCCCGGCGATGATCCACGCGGCCGCCTACGCTGGCGTCCCGGCTACCCGCACCGTCGCAGTGCCGAACGTGCTGCTGGCACGCGACGACCTGCCTGACGACCTGGTCTACGCCATCACCGACACCGTCTTCCGGCACACCGGGGCGATCACCTCCGCTGGTCGTGACGGCGCCGAGGCCCTTCCGGAGGCGTGGCAGATCAACGTGCGTACCGGGATCTCCACCGCGTCGGTCCCGCTCCACCCGGGCGCGGCGGCTTGGTTCCGCGACCGCAAACGCTGACTACGGCGGTTGTCAGGCCGGCGTCGACGCGGGTGCGACTGGCAACACCACCACCGCGGCCAGCCCGTGCCCGGACCCGTCCGGGCGCGGCAGGCCCTCCTCCAGCCGCAGCTCACCGCCGGCCGACCCGATGAGGTCGGCGCAGATCGCCAGGCCCAGGCCGGTCCCGGACACGTTCTGGTGCCGAGGGGAGCGCCAGAACCGTTGCAACGCCTGCGCCCGCTCGGACACGTCGATGCCCTGGCCGTCGTCGCTGACGGCGACCGTGACGGCGCCCGGGCCAGCGGAGACGACCTGCGCGGTCACCTCCACGGCCTGCGCGTCGGACAGCCGCAACGCGTTGCTGATCAGCTCGTCCAGGATGCTGCCCAGGCCGCCCGGTGGCTCCAGCAACCACAACCCCGGGGGTACGTCGACAGTCAGCGTCTGCCCGGCCGTGGCGGTCAGGGCCCGCCACCGGTCCACCCGGGTCGCCAGCACCTCGTCGAGGTCCACCGGTGACGCCGTCCGGAGGCTCTCCATCCGCGCGCTGGCCTGCAGCGAGTTCAGCATCCGCTGCATCGCCTTGAGTTCGTCGACGGCGACGTCGTACACCTGCTGTCCGTCGCCGTCGGACCGCAGGTGTGGCGCGAGGCTCTCCACGGCGAGCCGGAGGCTGGTCAACGGGTTGCGTAACTGGTGTGACGCGTCGGAGACGAAGGCGCGCTGTCGCTGGGCGGCGTTCTCGACGGCGTCCATCATGGTGTTGAACGACCGCGCCAGCCGCCGCAGCTCGATGGGGCCGGCCTCGGCGTCGGCGCGGATGGTCAGGTCGCCCTCGGAGATCCGTGAGGTCGCCGCGTCGAGTTTGCGCACCGGCCGCAGCACCCACGCCGACACCGGCCACGCGACGGCCGTCAACGCGAGCAACGGCAGCAGCCCGAGCCCGGCCAGCCGGGCCCAGCGTACGAGGATGAGCTCGCGCGTCCGGGACAGGTCGGAGATCGTCACGACGGCGCCGACGACCTCACTGTCCCGGCCGACCGGCTCCGCCACGACGAGTGCGGAGTCGTCCCACGGCGCCCACTCCCAGGACGGTTCGGAGCGCGCGCCGGCAAGCGCTGCGGTCACAATCCGGGGCAAGCCCGCCTCGGCGCGCGCCGCCTTCTGGTACGCGTCGGTCGGTCCGAGCAGCACCGCGCCCGACGTGTCGATCAGCGCGACCGGGATGCCGTAGAGCTCGTGGTACCGCGTCAGCTCCTGCTGTAACGCCTCGGTGCGGCCTGTCGACAGCGCGGTCTCGGCCAGCGAGGCGAACCGGCCGACGTCGTTGAGACGGTTGACGTACGTCTCCTGCATCTCGCGTTCGGCCACTGTGATGCTGAGCGGCACCCCGAGCGCCGCGACGAGCAGCACCGCGAGGGGAACCAGGACGACGAGCAGCCGGCGGTGCACGCGGTCAGCCGATCAGCTCCGGCTGGTCGGCCAGCAGCCGATAGCCGACGCCGTGGACGGTCCGGATGACCACGCCCGGCCCGAGCTTGTGTCGCAGCGCCGCGATGTGGGTGTCCAGGGTGCGGCTCGACGACTCCCAGGACGCGCCCCAGATCTGGTCGAGGATGACGTCGCGGCTGACCACGTTGGGCGCCCGCCGGGCCAGGAGCAGGAGCAGTTCGAACTCCTTGCGGGTCAATGGCACGAGTGCGCCGTCGACGGTGACCTCGCGGGTACCGACGCCGATCCGCATCGGGCCGAGGACGAGTGGCTCGTCGGTCTGGCCGGTGGCGCGAGCGGCCCGGGTTCGCCGCAGGACGGCGTCGATCCGGGCGAGCAACTCGGGGACGCCGAACGGTTTGACGATGTAGTCGTCGGCGCCGGCGCGCAGGCCACGAACCCGCTCGTGCTCCTCGGATCGCGCGGTCACCGCGATCACTGCGGTCTGCGGGTGGTCGCGCAACTTGCGGATCACGTCGAGCCCGTCGCCGTCGGGCAGACCCAGGTCGACGAGGACCACGTCGGACGGCGCGGCGCGCTCGGCTTCCGCGGCGGTGGCGACGCGGTGAACCTCGAAGCCCGCCTGGGTCAGGACGGTCACCAGACCCCGCGCCACGCGGTCGTCATCCTCGATGACGGTTATCCGCATACCGGCGAAGTGTACGGCCCGGATCGGTGCTCGTGTCGGCCCGGGTTCTTGGGATTTTTCTGACACCATCCGGGCCCCGACCAGCCGAGACTGGGGGCCACTGACGCGCCGAGGGATGTCCATGCGTTGATGGGGAGGTCGCCATATGCGAACGACCAGCAGATACCGGGCCACCGCGCGGATGATCGCCGCGATCGGTGTCGTCGCGCTCACCGCCGCCTGTTCGGGTAACGGCGGTGCCGCCGGAGGAGGGGACGCCGCGAACTACCCGGACGAGAACATCACGATCGTCGTGCCGTTCAGCGCGGGTGGTCCGACGGACACTGTCACCCGGATGATCGCCGGACCGATGGCCGCGAAGCTCGGTGGCAAGATCGTCGTCCAGAACGTCGAGGGTGCCGGCGGCACGGTCGGCGCCGGCGATGTCGCGCGGGCCAGGCCGGACGGCTACACGGTGCTCATGCACCACATCGGCATGTCGACGGCGCCCGCCCTCTACAAGAGCCTGGGCTACAAGCCCCTGGAGGACTTCGAGACGGTCGGGCTCGTCACCGAGGTGCCGATGACTATCGTCGCGCGTAAGGACTTCGCGCCCGCGACACTCCAGGACCTGGTGACCCACGTGAAGGCGAACGCCAACAAGGTCACGCTGGCCAACGCCGGCATCGGCGCCGCGTCGCACCTGTGCGGTCTGCTGTTCCAGAGCACCACCGGTGTGAAGCTCCAGGAGGTCCCGTACCAGGGCACCGGTCCCGCGCTGACCGACCTCGTCGGCGGCCAGGTCGACTTCATGTGCGACCAGACGACAAACACCAGCGGCCAGATCGCCGCGGGAAAGGTGAAGGCGTACGCGGTCACCACACCCGAGCGCGTGAAGAGCCTTCCCGACCTGCCGACCACCACCGAGGCCGGGCTGCCGCAGCTGACGGTCAGCGTGTGGCACGGTCTCTACGTTCCGGCCGACACGCCGCCGGAGATCGTGCAGAAGCTGTCCGAGGCGTTGAAGGTGGCACTGGCCGACCAGGGGGTCATCGACCAGATGGCCAAGCTGGGCACCGCGCCGGTCCCGGCACAGGACGCGACCCCGGACGCGCACCGGGCGAAGCTCGACGAGCAGCTCGGCACCTGGGCGAAGATCATTGCCGACTCCGGGGTGAAGGTCTCCTGAGGTGGAGCGCCGTCGGTCGTTCCCGGACGTCCTCGCCGGGGGGATCTTCGTCCTGATCGGTGGCGCATTCGTGGTGGGGGCGCTCGGCTACGAGCTGGGCACCCCCACACGGATGGGCCCGGGCGCCTTCCCGCTGCTGGTAGGCGCGGCAGTGGTCGCCCTGGGCCTGGCGATCGCCGGCAAGGGGCTCATCGCCGGTGAGGTGATCGCGTTCGGGCCGGTCCCGTGGCGGGCGGTCGCCGTCATCGTGCTCGCGGTCCTGTTCTTCGGGTTCACCATCCGGCGACTCGGGTTCGTACCGACGACGGCGGTGACCGCACTGCTCACCACCCTGGCCAGCGCACGCGTACGGCTGCTCACCGCGGTGGCCGTGGCCGCCGGGCTGACAGTGGCCAGCACGCTCATCTTCGTCGTCGGACTTCAGCTGCGGATCCCGCTGTGGGGCCCCTGGCTGGGCTTCTGACGCGACAACCGGATTGAGGCATGGAACTCCTCGACAACCTCGCGCTGGGCTTCTCGACGGCCCTGCTGGTCCAGAACGTCCTCTACTGTTTCGTGGGAGTGCTGCTCGGGACCGCAGTCGGCGTGCTGCCCGGCATCGGGCCCACTGCCACCGTGGCGATGCTGCTACCGATCACGTTCAGCTTCGAGCCGGTCACCGCGCTGATCATGCTGGCCGGCATCTACTACGGGGCACAGTACGGCGGCTCGACGACCGCCATCCTGATCAACCTGCCCGGTGAGTCGTCAGCGGCGGTCACCGCGCTGGACGGGCACGAGATGGCCCGCCAGGGCCGGGCCGGCCCCGCCCTGGCGGCCGCGGCGATCGGGTCCTTCGTCGCGGGTACTGTCGCCACCGTCGCGCTGGCCGCCGCGGCCCCGCCCCTGGCCAGTGTCGCGTTGAAGTTCGGCCCTGCCGACTACTTCTCACTCGTGCTGTTCGGCCTGATCGTGTCGATCGCGCTGGCGCGGGGCACGGCGCTCAAGGCGCTGGCGATGATCGCGCTCGGCGTGCTGCTCGGCACCGTCGGCCAGGACATCTACACCGGAACGCCCCGCTTCGTGTTCGAGCAGCGCGAGCTGTACGGCGGCATCGACTTCGTGTCGGTCGCCGTGGGCCTGTTCGGGGTGGCCGAGATCCTGCGCAACCTGGAGAACGAGCAGACCCGCACGGCGATCGTCAGCAAGGTGACCAACCTCTGGCCGACCCGCGAGGACCGGCATCGGATCGTCGCCCCGATCCTGCGGGGCACCGGTCTCGGCGCCGCGCTCGGTGTCCTGCCCGGCGGCGGCCACGTGCTGGCCTCGTTCACCTCGTACGCCGTCGAGAAGCGCATTTCGAAGCGGCCGCAGGAGTTCGGGCGGGGCGCGATCGAGGGCGTCGCCGGCCCCGAGTCGGCGAACAACGCCGCCGCGCAGACGTCGTTCATTCCGCTGCTCACCCTGGGCCTGCCCGCCCACCCGGTGATGGCACTGATGATCGGCGCGTTCATCGTCCACGGCATCACCCCGGGCCCGAACGTCATCAACGACGAGCCGGCGCTGTTCTGGGGCCTGATCGCGTCGATGTGGATCGGCAACGTGCTCCTGCTGCTGCTGAACCTGCCGCTGATCGGCCTCTGGGTGCGCATGCTGCGCATCCCGTACCAGGTGCTCTTCCCGATGATCATCCTGTTCGCCGCGATCGGCACCTACTCGCTGAACTCCAACGCGTACGACGTCTACGCGATCGCGTTCTTCGGGATCCTGGGCTATGTCCTGATCAAGTGCGGGTGCGAGCCGGCGCCTCTGCTGCTCGGCTTCGTCCTCGGCCCGCTGCTGGAGGAGAACCTGCGCCGCGCGCTGATCATCTCCCGCGGCGACCCGTCGGTCTTCGTGACCCGGCCGATCTCCGCGGCGCTGCTGGCCCTGGCGCTCGTCGCGCTCGTCGTCGCCGTCCTGCCGACGATCCGACGGCGCCGCGCCGTCGTCTTCGCTGAGGAGGAGTAGCAATCCGGACCACGTGACGGTCAGGTCGACGAAGATTGTTTCCGTGACGAGCGACAACACGCCCCGGGGCTGGACCAGCCGGACCGTCTGGGACAGGCGGTTCAACGCCCCGCTGCGCTCGTTCCTGCGGACCGAGACCGGCGGCGCGCGGGTGGTGCTGATCGCCGCTGTGGCGGCTCTCGTCTGGGCGAACCTCAGCGCATCGTCGTACGAGTCGGTCTGGAGCACCCCCTTATCGGTCCGGCTCGGCGACTGGCAGGTCGCGCACGACGTGCGTACCTGGATCAACAGCGGCCTGATGACGTTCTTCTTCCTGGTCGCGGGGCTGGAGTTGCGCCGCGAGTTCGACATCGGCGAGCTGCGGGAGCGGCGTCGCCTGGCGTTGCCGATGCTGGCCGGGGTCGGCGGCATGCTCGTGCCGATCGCGATCTACCTCGCCATCAACGCCGGGCACACCACAGCGGCGGGCTGGGGCGCGGTGATGGCCACCGACACGGCGCTCGCGCTCGGCGCGCTGGCCGTCTTCGGGCCACGCTTCTCGGAACGGCTGAGGGGTTTCCTGTTGACCGTCTCCGTCGTCGACGATGTGGTGGCGATCGCGGTGCTGGCCATCGCGTACCCGCATCACCCCTCGCTGACGGCGCTGATCGTCGCGGCGGCGATCTTCGGCGTCGTGCTGCTCGTCCGGGGCTGCGGGGTGCGGTTCGGCCCGGTCTACGCGTTGCTCGGGGTGGCGGCCTGGCTCGCCGTCTCGATGTCCGGTGTCGACCCGGTCGCGGTGGGTCTGGTGATGGGGTTGCTGACCTACGCCTACGCACCCGGCCGAGGCGACCTGCAACGGGCCAGCGACCAGTTCCGCCTCTTCCGGGAACAGCCCACCCCGCAACTGGCCCGGATGGCCCGGGCCGGGCTCACCTCGGCGCTGTCGCCGAACGAACGGTTGCAGACGCTCTACCATCCGTTGGCGAGCTACGTGGTGGTGCCACTCTTCGCGCTGGCCAACGTCGGCATCGTGATCGACGGCGACCTGCTGGCCCGGGCCGTGACCTCTCCGGTCACGGTCGGCGTCGTGGTTGCGTACGTCGTCGGCAAGCCGGCCGGGATCGTGGCCACCGCGTGGTTGGTGACCCGGCTCAGCGGTAACCGGTTCCGGCCGCCCGTCGGGTGGGTCGCCGTCGCGGGGGTCGGCACGATCTCCGGCATCGGGTTCACAGTCGCGCTCCTGATCGCCACCCATGCCCTGGACGGCCCGGCCCTGGACGAGGCGAAGTTCGGCATCCTCGTGGCGACGCTCGGCGCGTCAATGGTCACCTGGCTGGTGTTCCGCTCCGTCGGACGGCTCTCGCCGGCGCGGCGGACCCGTGCGTTGCTGGGCGTCACCGAGGGGATAGTCGACCTGATGCTGCCTGTCGACGCGGATCGCGACCACGTGCGGGGGTCGCTCGATGCGCCGGTGACTGTGGTGGAGTACGGCGACTTCGAGTGCCCCTACTGCGGGCAGGCCGAGCCGGTGGTCCGAGAGTTGCTGGCGGACTTCGCCAACGTCCGGTACGTCTGGCGGCACCTGCCGCTCACCGACGTCCACCCGCATGCTCAACTCGCGGCCGAGGCCGCCGAGGCGGCGGGGGAGCAGGGCGCGTTCTGGGAGATGCACGACCTGCTGCTTGCCCACCAGGACGCTCTCAACCCCGCTGACGTGCTGGGTTACGCCGAACAGCTCGGCTTGGACCTGGACGGGTTCCGGGAGCACATGGTGAAGCGGATGGGCGTGGACCGGATCGCCGAGGATGTCGACTCGGCCGATCTCAGCGGTGTCACCGGCACCCCGACCTTCTTCATCAACGGCCGACGGCACCACGGCGCGTACGACATCGTCGCGCTCTCGGCGGCGGTGAAGGCGGCGTTCGCGAGCGCGAAGCTCCGCCCCGAGTACCACCCTCGGGACCCCGGCCGGCACGAGGCCGGTCCGGCGAGCTGACCGCGCGGCCGTCACCGGGCCAGGCGGTCGACGAGCGCAGCGGTCACCTCCCGCGCCCTCCGGCAGCGGCGGCGGCGCTGGATCAACGGGGTCCGCCGCCGTGACTTCCGATCCCGCCTCTGCGTTGCGGGGTGCGGAGGTGTTGGCCGGCTCCTTTGGAGCTGAATCGTTTGCGGCATCAGCTCCAAAGGCAGCACGCCAACCCATACAGCCCCGCAGCCCGCCGGCCCGCACAGCCCCTCGGGGCCCGCACGCTTAAGCCCTCCAGGCCTCAGCGCCGCCCGCCCCAGCGCCGCCCGCCCCAGCCCCGCCCGCCGGGGGCCCTGCAGCGCGCGCGGCCCCGGGCGCCCCCGGGGCGTTCAGGTGACCGGGAGGGCGGCGAGCCGGTTGGCGCGGCGGCCCGCGACGGCCACGACGACCGCGAGGGCCAGGGCGATCAGGAAGAAGACGTCCGCGCCGGTGAAGGCCGCGTGGAAGCCCGCGGTCGGGTCGGTGGCGGAGCTGGCGCGGGTGTACGCGATGGTGAGGATCGCGATGCCGAGCGAGCCGCCGAGTTGGTGGGCGACGTTGACGAGGCCGGACGCGGCGCCGGCGTCCTGTGGTTCGACTCCGGCGACGCCGCCCTGGGTCATCAGGATGATGGCGATGCCCTGGCCGATTCCGATCACCAGCAGGGGCAGCAGCACGTCCGGGAAGTAACTGGAGCCGGTCGAGATGCGCGACAGCCACGCCATGCCGGCGAGCGCGAGCACGAGGGACGCCACCAGCAGGATGGGGCGGCCGAGCCGGTTCTGCAGGGGCCGGATGGCGTACACCATGGCGAAGAACATGCCAGTGATGGGCACGTACGCGAAGCCGGTCTGCAGGGCGCTGAGGTGCAGCACCTCCTGGAGGTACTGGCTGAGGAAGTAGAAGGTGGAGAAGGTCGCGCCGACGATGAGGATCCGCCCGGCGTACGCCCCGGAGCGCTCCAGGCTGCGGAAGAGTCGCAGTGGGGTGATGGGCTGTGGTGCTCGGTGTTCGATCAGCACGAAGGCGGTCAGCAGGACGGCGCCGAGACCCAATGAGACAACGGTGCCCGGTGCGCTCCAGCCGGCTGCTGCGGCCTGGATGAAGCCGTACACCAGGGCGGTCATGCCACCGGTGGAGGTCAACGCCCCGCCAATGTCGAACGCACCGGCGCGGCGTTCGGTCTCGACCAGGAACCGTGGTGCGAGCAGCGCGATGGCGATGCCGATCGGAACGTTGACGAGCATTCCCCAGCGCCAGGAGAGCAGGTCGGTGAAGACGCCGCCGATGACGATGCCGACGCTCCCGCCGGCGCCGATGACCGCGCTGTAGAGGGCGATCACCCTGGCTCGGGCCCCCGGTTGGGGGTGGTCGGCGACCAGCAGCGCGAGCGTGGAGGGCACCGCGAGCGCGGCGGCGAGACCCTGCACGACGCGGGCGGTGATCAGCCAGCTGCCGCTCGGGGCGAGGCCGGCGGCGAGGGACGCCGCGGTGAACAGTGCGATCCCGGCGAGGAAGACGCGGCGGCGGCCGAGCAGGTCACCGGCTCGGGCGCCGAGCAGGAGCAGGCCGCCGAACGCCAGGACGTAGGCGTTCTGCACCCAGGAGAGCCCGGACTGGGAGAAGCCGAACTGCCGCTGCACGTGCGGCAACGCGGTCGTGATGATCGAGGTGTCCAGCGTCATCATCAGCTGTGAGCCGAGGATGAGCGCCAGGGCGGTCCCGCGACGGGTAGCGGGAGTCGGAGGCATGGTCCGCCTTCTTTCGGGCTAGACTGATAGGAGACCTCCGAATAAGTGGAGGCGCACTATCACTCTAGTGATAGCTGACCTCCGGTTGCTAGCGCTGGGAGACATCGGCATCGTGACGGCCCTCACCCACCTGCGCGTGGCCCGCCCGCACCGGGCCGACGCCGCCCGCAACTACGACGCGATCCTGGCGGCGGCCCGGGTCGCCTTCGCCGAGCAGGGCGCGGATGCTCCGCTGGAGGAGATCGCCCGCCGCGCCGAGGTGGGCATCGCGACGCTCTATCGCAACTTCCCGACGCGGGAGGTGCTGATCGAGAACGTCTACGTCACCGAGGTCGAGGCGGTGTGCGCGACTGCCGGGGAGGCCGAGAGCCTCGCCCCCCGCGACGGGCTGTACGCCTGGCTGCGGCGCTTCGTGGAATACATCGGGGCGAAGCAGCCGCTGGCCGCCGGCCTGAACCGAAAGTCCACTGCCTACCTGGAGTGCCGGCGGGCGCTCTACGCCGCCGGTGGACCACTGCTCGAGCGGGCCCAGCGGGCGCGTGAGGTGCGCGCCGATGTGACCATCGACGACGTCATGCGCCTGACCAGCGCCATTGCCTCCGGGCACTTTCCCCGTGCCGACCAGCGCGATCACGTGCTCACTGTCGCCCTCGACGGGTTGAGCGCGCAGCCGGAGTGACCTCTGTCGTCCCCCCGAGCGGCGATGTCCGAAGTGGAACAGCTGCGGAACGTGTTCGGGGAATCACGATGGACTCGGACCCTTGACTCTCGGGAAACATCGGGCCACCATCTGACAACGTTGTCACAGACCCTCGCCATCTGACAACGTTGTCATGTCTGGAGGCAAGATGTCCGAGCCATCGCCGATTTCCCGGCGTACCTTCCTCTCCGCCGGCGCGACGCTGCTGGCGTCGGTCGGGGTGACCGCGGCCCTCCCGGACGCCCACGCGTCCGCCGCCGGGCCGACGCCGACCGCCAACCCGACCGCCACCGACCTGGCCCGGTACCGCCCGGTGACGGTCTCCTCGACCGACTACGCGCCGACGCCGGCCACCTTCGCCGTGGACGGTCTGCCGCAGGTCGGCGTCCGGGGGAGTGGATGGCGCGCCGCCAAGGGTGATCCACAGTGGATCTCGGTGGACCTCCAGGCGCCGTGCCGGATCGAGGCCGTCTCCCTGGTCTTCGAGGCCACGCTCACCGACGGGCCGTTCGACGGCAACTACACCGACACCGACGGTGACGAGATCCTCTCCAGCGCCGCGACGGCGTACCGGATCGAGGTCTCCACCGACGGCCGTGCCTGGCGGTCGGTGTACGAGACCGGCGAGGGCCAGGGCGGCGCACAGACCATCAAGCTGCCCGAGCCGGTCACCGCCCGGTGGATCCGGATGACCGCCACGAAGCGCTCGAACAGCAACCCGGTGGGCCTCAACGGCTTCCAGGTCTACGGCGTACCGCTAGCCGGCCGGCCGAAGGCCGAGGGCTGGACCAGTTGGGAGGGCGGCAACACCGGCCCGGCCCCCGAGCTGCGGGTCGCCGCCGACGGCACGGTGCCGCTGGAGTCGGGCTGGTCGCTGACGATGGACGACTTCGCTGGCACCACCGACGGCGCCGAACTCTCCCGTGCCGGCGTCGACGTCCGGTCCTGGCTGCCGGCGACGGTACCCGGCACCGTGCTGGGCACTCTGGTGGAGCAGGGACACCTGCCCGACCCGGTGGCCGGCTTCAACAACATGCGCATCCCGGAGGCGCTGTCCCGGCACACCTGGTGGTACCGGCGCGCGCTGCGGCTGCCGCGCGACCTGGACACCTCGGTCGGCCGACGGATCTGGCTGGAGTTCGACGGGATCAACCACGAGGCGACCGCCTGGGTCAACGGGGTGCAGGTCGGCAGCGTCAATCACCCGTTCGCACGGGCTGCCTTCGACATCACCGACGCGTTGGCCGGTCACCGTGGCGAGCACGTCCTCGCCGTCCGGGTCACCCCGATGCCGCACCCGGGCACCCCCGGCGACAAGGGCCCCGACGGCCGTACCTTCCTCCAGTCGGCCCACCACTACCTTGACGCGCCGACCTACCTGGCGGTGTCCGGGTGGGACTGGATGCCTGCCGTCCGCGACCGGGTCACCGGCCTCTGGGACCACGTCCGCCTGCGCAGCACCGGCGCCGTGGTCATCGGCGACCCGCACGTGCAGACCACCCTGCCCGACCTGCCCGGCACCGACACCGCCGAGGTCACCATCCGGGTGCCGGTCCGCAACGCGGCGACCAGCGCGACCACCGTCACCGTCCGCGCGGAGTTCGACAAGGTACGCGTCGAGTCGACAGTGACCGTCCCCGCCGGCGGGAGCACCACAGTCACCTTCGCGCCGGAGCGTTTCCGCGCGCTGCGGCTGCGCAACCCCCGGCTCTGGTGGCCCAACGGCTACGGCGACCCCCACCTGTACGACCTCACGCTCACCGCCACCGTCAAGCGCGCGGTCAGCGACCGGCGTGCGCTCCGCTTCGGTGTCCGCGAGTTCGCCTACGACTGGCACCAGCCGGTCGTCATCTCGCCGCCCGGCAAGCCCGCGCTGGAGTTCGTGGACGGCGCGGCGACCCAGACGGTCACGTTCGACAGGCAGCACGCCCGGCACGTGCGTATCCAGGCCGGCCAGCGTGCCACCGGTTGGGGCATCTCGATGTTCTCGTTGTCGGTGGCCGACGGCACCGGCCCGGATCTCGCCCTGCGCCGCGAGGCCAGCGCGTCGTCCTCGGAGAACGACGGCAACGGGCCCGGCAAGGCCGTCGACGGCGACGCGGCGACCCGCTGGGCCTCGCAGGCCGAGGACGACCAGTGGATCCAGGTCGACCTCGGCGCGGCTGTGGACTTCGACCGGGTCACCATCGTGTGGGAGCAGGCGTACGCGCTGGACTACCGCGTGCAGGTCTCCGCCGACGGGGACGCCTGGAACGACGTGACGTCGGTCAGTAACGACACCCCGCTGGGCAGCCGCGCCACCCAGGTCGAGACGTTCGCGAGCCAGACCGCGCAGCACCTGCGCATCCAGACCGGCGCGCGGGTGACCTCGTGGGGCGTGTCCATGTGGGCGCTCTCGGTGCAGCGGCAGGCCGAGCCGGACGTCGACCTGGCCCTGCGTCGGACCGCCACCGCGTCGTCGTCCGACGGCGACTCGAACGGCCCCGACCGGGCCGTCGACGGCAACCCCCGCACCCGGTGGTCGTCGACCTTCGAGGACAACCAGTGGATCCAGGTGGACCTCGGCGCTCCGGTCAGCTTCGACCAGGTGACAATCGTCTGGGAGCAGGCGTACGCCCGCGACTTCGTCATTCAGGTCTCCGACGACGGGCAGCGCTGGACCGACGTCAAGGCGGTCAGCAACAAGATCACCGAGCTGAAGATCACTGTGAACGGTGTGCCGGTGTTCGCCCGGGGCGGCAACTGGGGCTGGGACGAACTGCTGCGTCGGGTGCTGCCCGACCGGCTGGCCGACACGGTCGAGATGCACCGCGACATGAACTTCACGATGATCCGCAACTGGCTCGGCAGTAGCAACCGGGAGGAGCTCTACCAGGCCTGCGACGAGCAGGGCATCCTGGTGTGGAACGACTTCTGGCAGGCCGGGGCGTTCCTGCCCAACCCGCCCGGCTACGTCGACATCGCCGCCGACACCATCCGGCGGTTCCGCCACCACCCGAGCATCGTCGTCTGGTGCGGCGCGAACGAGGGGGACCCGCCGCCGATCGTCGACGCCGGGCTCAAGCAGGCCGTCGCCACCGAGCACCCGGAGATCCTCTACATCCCCAACTCCGCCAGCGGCATCGTGAGCGGGCGTGGGCCGTACGGCTGGGTCGACCCGACGACCTACACCGACAAGACGATCTACGAGGCGGACTCGTTCGGCTTCCACACCGAGATCGGCATGCCGGTGGTGTCGGTGACCGAAAGCATGCGCAACCTCGTCGGGGACGCGCCGGAGTGGCCGATCGGTGAGGTGTGGAACTACCACGACTGGTCGACAATCGGTAACCAGCGCGTCGGCACGTACCAGGCGGCGATCGACGCGCGGCTCGGGGAGTCCGACTCGCTCGACGAGTTCGCCACCCGGGCACAGTTCGTCAACTACGAGAGCCACCGCGCCATGTTCGAGGCGTGGAACGCCAACCTGTGGCAGGACGCCACCGGTCTGCTGCTGTGGATGTCGCACCCGGCGTGGCACAGCACGGTCTGGCAGACCTACGACTACGACCTCGACGTGAACGGCGCCTACTACGGCGCCCGAAAGGGGTGCGAGCCGGTGCACGTCCAGGCCGACCCGGGCACCTGGCAGGTCCGGGTGGTCAACCACACCGCCGCGCCGTTGAGCGGGGTCACCGTGAGCGCCCGACGGTACGACCTGAACGGCCGGTCGCTGGGCGCGGCCCAGCGTCAGCGGGTGGACGTGGCCCGCTCGGCCACCACGGCGGCCTTCCCACTCGCCGCGCCGGACGGCGGCGGGCTGCACCTGGTACGACTGGAGCTTCGGGACAGCCGCGACCGGCTGCTCACGGAGAACACCTACTGGCGCTACGACAAGGCCGAGCAGTTGCGGGCGCTCAACGACGTGCCGAGCACCCGACTGTCGACGTCGTCGAGCACCGTACGCGTCGTGGACGGACGCAACACCGTCAACACGACGGTCCGCAACCAGGGCCGTACTGTCGCCGCGTTGGTGCGGCTCGCCGTGCGCGACCAGCGCGGTAAGCGGGTCCTGCCGGCCCGCTACGACGACAACTACTTCTGGCTCCTGCCGGGGGAGAGTCGCGAGGTGCGGGTCTCCTGGCCGGCCCGGTCGGGCCTCGCCCGCCAGGTGACGGTGACCGCGCAGGCGTACAACTCCTAGGAGTACGCGGTGGGAGGCGGCGGCGTGCTGCTCCGCCTCCCACCGTGGACCCGTGCGCTGCCACCTGATGCGGGCGTTTAGATCCGTTACCGCACCTCGGCGTGGGACCGAGATTCATGCTGTACGTGTGACACGGTCCGGTTCCACGTCCGGCGCGGTACGGGTCGCGTTCGCGTTCTGGATCACGCTCGTGGGCACCACGGTGCCGACGCCGCTCTACCCGCTCTACGAGCTGGAGTTCGGCTTCTCGTCGTTGACAGTGACGGTGGTCTACGCGCTGTATGCGCTGGGAGTCGTCGTCGGGTTGCTGGTCTTCGGTCGGCTCTCCGACCAGATCGGCCGACGTCCGGTCATCCTCATCGCGCTGCTGCTCTCGGTCGCCGCCGACGCCGTGTTCCTGGCCGCCGTGGACCTGGCGATGATCATCGTGGGTCGGATCCTCGCCGGGCTGTCCGCCGCGCTGATCATCGGTGCCGCGACCGCGGCGTTGGCGGAGCTGATCGACCCTCGGCACCCGAAGCGGGCCGCCACCGTGTCGATCTTCGCGAACCTGGGCGGCCTGGCCGCCGGCACCCTGCTGTCCGGGATCGTGTCGGACGTGGCACCCGATCCGCTCCGGCTGCCCTGGGTGATCGTGCTGATCCTGGCGGTGATCGCGATCATCGCGCTCCGCGGGGTGCCGGAGACGGTCCGGGAACGTTCGCCGGTGACTTTGCGGGTGCAGCGGTTGCACGTGCCGGCGACCATCCGCGGGGCCTTCGTCCGCTCGGCGCTCACCGCCGGCGCGGGCTTCGCCGCCCTCGGGGTGCTCACGTCGGTGAGTGGGCTGTTCCTCGGCATGGTCCTGCACGAGACCTCGCACACCCTTGCCGCGCTGGTGGTCTTCGTGGCGTTCACCGGCGCCGCGTTCGGTCAACTGCTGACCCGCGTGCTGTCCTCGCGCGCCGCGCTGGCCAGCGCCTGCGCCGGCCTCGTCGTGGGGGCGGGCCTGCTCGCGTTCAGCATGTGGATGGCGTTGCTGGCGACGCTCATCGTCAGCGCGGCGATCACCGGTGTCGCGTCCGGGGTGGCGGTCGGCGACGGCATCGCGACGATCACGATGAAGACCGAACCGCAGCACCGGGCCGAGGCGGTGTCGACCTTCTTCGCCATCCTGTTCGCCATGCTCGGTGTGCCAGCGGTCGGGGTCGGTCTGCTGATCCAGACGATCGGCCTGCGCCCGGCCGGCGAGGTCTTCAGCGCGGTGGTGGCGGTGCTCGCGCTGGTCGTCCTGCTCAGCCTGGTCCGGGGCGGCCGGACACGGCCCGCGAGCTGATCACCGGCGCGGCCAGTTCAGGGCAACCGGCGTGCCTGGCGGGCCATTCACTGAGGTCTTGCGGCGGTCATCGTATACAACATACGCTCCCCGAATCGCCCACCTGAGGAGCTCTCCATGACGAACCTCTCCGTCCGCGACACGAACCTGCCCCGCAGCCGGGTGCTCCGGGCCGCCGTGGCGGCGGCCGCCGTCGTCTGCACTGTCGTCGCCTGCTCACCGGTGTCGAACGACGAAGGCGGCGACCCGTCCGGCGGCGACCAGGCGGCAGGCCAGGATTCCTTCGGTACGCCCGCCGACCCCGCCGCCGTCAAGCAGGGCGGCAAGCTGGTCATCGCCCTCTCCGCCGAGCCCGACGCGCTGGACCCGACGCTGTCGAGAAGCCTCTACTCCCGCTACGTCTTCCAGGCGATGTGCCAGAAGCTCTACGACGTCAACGAGCAGGCGCAGGTCGTACCGCAGCTCGCGACGGCCCTGCCCACCACGAGCGGCGACGGCCGGACGGTGACCATTCCGCTGCGGCCCGGCGTGCGCTTCGCGGACGGCACGGCGTTCGACTCGGCCGCGGTGAAGGCCACCCTGCAACGCCACCTCACCAACGCCCGGTCGGCGCGCAAGAGCGAACTCGGCCCCATCGACGGCGTCGACACCCCTGACGCGCAGACAGTCGTCCTGCGGCTGAAGCAGCCGTTCGCACCACTGCTCGGGGCCCTCGCCGACCGGGCCGGCATGATCATGAGTGCGCAGGCGCTGCGGACCAAGGGCGACGACTTCGCCTCGGCGCCGGTCTGCGTCGGCCCCTTCAAGTTCGCGAAGCGGGTGCCGCAGAACTCCATCGAGGTGGTGCGGGACCCCAACTACTACGACGCGAGCAAGGTGCACCTGGACGGCATCTCGTGGCGGATCCTCACCGACGCCAGCATCCGCGCCGCCAACCTGCGCTCCGGTGACGCGCAGGTCGCCGACTCGGTCTCCACCCAGGACGTCGCCTCGCTCCGGCAGGACGCGGCGGTCTCCGTCCTCCAGTCGCAGTCCCTCGGCTACCAGGGCCTGACCATCAACGTCGGCAACGTCGACGGCGTCGGCACCGCAGCCAAGCCCATCAACCGCCCCCTCGCCCAGAACGCCAAGGTGCGACAGGCCTTCGAGCACGCCATCGACCGCAAGGCCCTCGTCGACGCGGTCTTCAACGGTCTGCACGCCGCCGCCTGCTCCCCGATCTCGCCGGCGAGCACGTTCTCGTCCCCCGAGGCGCAGACCTGCCCGGCGCACGACCCCGCCAAGGCCAAGCAGTTGCTGGCCGAAGCCGGCGTGCAGACGCCGTACACGGTCACGATGCTCGCCTCGAACACCCCTGACACGCTGCGTCTCGCGCAGGCGTTGCAGTCCATGGTCAAGGACGGCGGATTCGACCTGAAGATCAACCCGGTGGAGTACTCGTCGCTCCTCGACGAGCAGGACCGCGGCAACTTCGAGCTGCTGCAACTGGGGTGGAGCGGCCGGATCGACCCGGACGCCAACATTACGAACTTCGTCGGCACCGGCGCCAGCCAGAACGTCGCCGGCTACAGCAACCCGCAGCTCGACACAGTGCTGACCCAGGCCCGCCAGGCCGGTGACGTCGAGGAGCGCAGGAAGCTGTACGGGCAGGCGGTCGCACTGCTCCAGCAGGACGACGCCCTGATCTACCTCTACCGGCAGCGCAACCTGACCGCCGTCAGCAAGCAGATCCAGGGCCTCCAGGTCTACCCGGACGGCGTTATCCGGGCCGCCTTCGCCGGCTTCGGCAAGTAGGCCGTCGTGGCCCGATACCTGCTCACCCGCGCCTGGCAGTCGGCGCTGACCCTGCTGTTGTCGACGATCGTGGTCTTCGTCGGCGTACGGGCGCTCCCCGGCGATCCGGCCCTCGCCCTGGCCGGGGAGGACCGGTCGCCGGAGGCCCTGGAGGCCATCCGTCGGCACTACGGGCTGGACCAGCCGCTGCCGGTGCAGTTCGCCCAGTACGTGGAGCGCATGGCGCAGGGCGACTTCGGGGTGTCCATCCGCACCGGCACCCCGGTCTCCTCGATGCTCACGACAGCCCTGCCGGTGACCGTCGAGCTGTCCGTCCTGGCGATCCTCATCGCGGCGGCGCTCGGCGTCGGCGCCGGGGTGCTCGCGGCCGTCCGTCGTGGCCGTCCGGCGGAGTGGCTCGCCAACGGTCTGGCCCTGATCGGCCTGTCCGTGCCGCACTTCTGGCTCGGGCTGCTGGCGATCCTCTACCTGTCCGTGGCGACCGGGCTCTTCCCCGCCTCCGGCTTCGTGCCGATCCTGGAGGACCCGGTGGACAACCTGCACCACATCGTCCTGCCGGCGGTGATCCTCGGCACCGGCCTGGCCGCCATCATCATGCGGCAGACCCGCTCGGCGATGCTGGACTCGCTCTCCTCCGACTACGTACGGACGGCGAAGGCCAAGGGCCTGCGACCGCGCGCCGTCATCACCCGGCACGCCCTGCGGAACAGCCTCATCGTGGTGGTGACCGTCGTGGGTCTCCAACTCGGCGGGCTGATCTCGGGCGCAGTCGTCACCGAACAGATCTTCGGGCTGCCGGGCTTCGGCAAGATGACCATCGACGCGGTGTTCCAGCGGGACTACCCGGTGATCCAGGCCGTCGTCCTGCTCACCGCGGCGGCCTACATCGTGATCAACTTCTTCGTGGACCTGCTCTACTCGGTCATCGATCCACGCATCCGGGTGACGGGAGATCCGGCATGACCGTCCTCACCGTACCGATGGCGGAGACCGGCACCGCCGATATCACCCGGCGTACCCGGGTGTTGCGGCGGCTGCGGCGCAACCCGCTCGCCGTGGTGAGCTTCGTCGTCCTCGCGCTGGCGGGTGTCATAGCGCTGCTCTCGCCCTGGCTCGCGCCCTACTCGGTCGACCAGACCGACTTCGCCCGTACGTTCGCACCTCCCGGCACCGCCGGGCACCTGCTGGGCACCGACGACCTCGGCCGGGACGTCCTCTCCCGCATCATGCTCGGCGCTCGGGCGTCGCTGCAGGTCGGACTCCTGGCGGTGGCCACGTCGCTGGTGATCGGGGTGCCGCTCGGGCTGGCGGCCGGCTACTTCCGGGCCTGGGACGCGGTGATCTCGCGCTTCACCGACCTGCTGCTGGCGTTTCCGTTTCTGATCATGGCGGTGGGGTTGGCCGCCATCCGGGGCGCGAGTCTCGGCAACGCCGCGGTGGCCATCGGCATCGCCCAGATCCCCGGGGTGATCAGGGTCGTCCGCTCGGACACGCTGCGCCTCAAGTCGCTGGACTTCGTCGCGGCGGCGGTCGTGGACGGCGCGAGTGACCTGTGGGTGCTTGCCCGGCACATCCTGCCGAACGCGACCTCGGTGATCCTGGTGCAGGCCACTGTCGCCATCCCGGCCGCGATCCTCGGCGAGGCGGTGCTGTCCTTCCTCGGTCTCGGCATCCAGCCCCCGGCGCCCAGCCTCGGCACCATGCTGGCGACCGCCCAGCAGTTCGCCGCCCGCGCACCGTGGGCCGCCGTCTTCCCCGGCGTGGTGATCATGGGTCTGGCGCTGGCGTTCAACGTCTTCGGTGACGCCCTGCGCGACGCCCTCGACCCGAAGGGAGACCGGCGATGACCACCGCCTCCGCGCCCGTGCTGGAGATCCGCGACCTGTCGGTGTCGTTTCCGACCGAGACCGGCACCGTCTCGGCGGTCGACGGAGTCAGCCTGGACCTCGCAGCCGGAGAGATCGTCGGGATGGTGGGCGAGTCGGGGTGCGGAAAGAGCGTCACCGCGATGAGTCTCGCCGGGCTGCTCCCGGGCAGCGCCCGGGTCACCGGATCGGTGCGCCTGGACGGCACCCAGTTGGTCGGGGCCCGTGAGTCGGCCCTGCGGCGGGTCCGGGGCCGGGAGATCGCCTACATCTTCCAGGAACCGATGACGTCGTTGAACCCGGTCCTCACCGTCGGACGGCAGATCGGCGAGGTGCTCCAGGTCCACGAACGGATGTCCCGGCGGGCGGCGCGGGCCCGCGCCGTCGAGCTGTTGACGCTCGTCGGGATCCCGTCCGCCGCCCAGCGGGTCGACAACTATCCGCACCAACTCTCCGGCGGCATGCGGCAGCGCGTGATGATCGCGATGGCGGTGGCCTGCGGTCCGAAGGTGCTCGTGGCCGACGAGCCGACCACCGCGCTGGACGTCACCGTCCAGGCCGGCATCCTCCAGGTGCTGCGGGACCTGCGCGACCGGCTCGGCACGAGCGTCCTCATCATCACCCACGACCTCGGCGTGATCGCCGACATCGCGGACCGCGTCGTCGTCATGTACGCGGGCCGGGTGGTGGAACGGGCGCCGGTGGACGACCTGTTCGCCCACCCACGGCACCGGTACACGGCCGGGCTCCTGTCGGCGTCACCGCAGCCGGGCAGGCACGCCGGCACCGACCGGTTGACCGAGATCCCCGGGCTGGTGCCCGTCCTGGCCAGCCAACCCGACGCCTGCACCTTCGCGGACCGGTGCCCGGCCGCCGACGAGCAGTGCCGGGCGGCAGCCCCGCCGTTGGAGGATGTCGGTGGCACCGACCACGTCGCTGCCTGTTGGCACCCCTGCAGCACAGCACCGACGGCAGCTCAGGAGGCGAACCGATGACGCCGCAGCCGAACGCCCTGGAGATCGCGGACCTGGTGATGCACTTCGGCCCGGTGCGTGCCGTGGACGGGGTGTCCCTGACCATCCCGCGGGGCCGGGTCACGGCCCTGGTGGGGGAGAGCGGTTCCGGGAAGTCCACAGTGGGCCGATGCGTGGTGCGGCTCGTCGAACCGACAGCGGGAACTGTCCGGATCGCTGGCACCGACGTCACCCACCTCTCCCGACGGCGACTGCGTCCCCATCGCGGCGCGGTGTCGATCGTCTTCCAGGACCCGGCCGCGTCACTGGACCCGCGCATGCTGGTGGGCGAGATCGTGGCCGAACCGCTGCGGCTGGCCGGCAAGCGGATCTCCCGGCGCGAGCGGGACGCCCGCGTCGCCCCCCAACTCGAACGGGTGGGCCTGCGCGCCGAGGTGGCCCGTCGCTACCCCCACGAGTTGTCCGGCGGGCAACGCCAACGGGTCAGCATCGCGCGGGCCCTGATCTCCGAGCCCATGCTGCTCATCGCTGACGAACCCACCAGCGCACTCGACGTGTCAGTGCAGGCGTCGGTGCTCAACCTCCTCGCCGACCTGCAACGCGACATCGGGTTCGCCTGTCTCTTCATCACCCACGACCTCTCCGCCGTCGAGTACCTGGCCGACGACATCGCTGTCATGTACCTGGGTCAACTCGTCGAGACCGGCAGCCGCGAGCGGATCTTCGCCCGGCCCGCCCACCCGTACACGCAGGCACTGCTCTCCGCCGCGCCGGTGGCCGACCCGGTGCGTCAGCGCCTCCGTCAGCCGGTGCTGCTCGGCGACGACCTGCCGTCCGCGCTCGACCCGCCGTCCGGCTGCCGGTTCCGGACCCGGTGCCCGCTCGCCTTCGACAGGTGCGCGACGGAGGTGCCGGCGCAGACCGCCATCGCCGACGGGATGGCCGCGTGCCACCTGGTCCGGTCGGACGGCACCGGTCCCGACGTTCGTACCGCAGATCCCAGTGAGGTGTTGTCATGACGTTCACCACCCGACCCACGTTGCAGGGCACCTTCGGCATGGTGTCCTCCACCCACTGGCTCGCCAGCCAGTCGGCGATGGGCATCCTGGAGCGCGGGGGCAACGCCTTCGACGCCGCTGTCACCGCCGGTTTCGTCCTGCACGTCGTCGAGCCGCACCTGAACGGGCCGGGCGGCGAGGTGCCGGCCATCGTGGCCACCGCACGGGATCCCCGACCGAAGGTGCTGTGCGGGCAGGGACCGGCACCGGCCGGCGCCACCATCGCGCACTTCCGGTCCCTCGGGATGGACCTCATCCCGGGCGCCGGGCCGCTCGCGGCGGCCGTACCCGGCGCGGTGGACGCCTGGCTCCTGCTGCTGCGCGAGCACGGCACGCTCACCCTCGCTGAGGTGTTGGAGCCGGCGATCGGCTACGCCGGCGCCGGGCACCCGTTGGTGGGCCGGGTCGGTGACACGGTGGCGGCCGTCCGGTCGTTGTTCGAGGAACACTGGCCCACCTCGGCAGCGCTCTGGCTGCGCGGCGGCCGGCCACCGGCCGCGGGGGAGTTGGTCACCAACCCGGCGTACGCGGACACCCTGCGCCGACTCGTCGAGGCGGGACGGGCGGCCGGCGTCGATCGGGAGGCCCAGATCGAAGCCGCACGTCGGGCCTGGAGCACGGGTTTCGTCGCCGAGGCGATCGACGCGTTCAGCCGGCTACCGTTCCAGGACTCCAGTGGCAGCCCGCACGCCGGGCTGGTCACCGGCGACGACCTGGCCGCGTACTCGGCGAGCTGGGAGCCGCCCGCCACCCTTGACTGGCAGGGCTACTCGGTGGCGAAGACCGGTTTCTGGGGCCAGGGCCCGGTGCTGCTGGAGTCACTGGCCACCCTGGATGCCCTCGACGACCCGGGCGCGTACGACCCGACGACCGCGGCGGGTGTGCACGCCCAGGTCGAGGCGCTCAAGCTCGCCTTCGCCGACCGGGAGGCCTGGTACGGCGACGGGGCCGACGTGCCCGCCAAGGCGCTGCTCTCGCCGCAGTACGCGCGGGAGCGGGCCGCCCTGATCGGCGAACGCGCGTCGGCGGAGTTGCGGCCGGGGCGTCCGGACGGGGCGCAGCCGCGCCTGCCGGCGCACGTCCGACAGGGTGCCGGGCGGCGTACCGGGCCGACGGATGCCACAACGGGAGAGCCGACGGTGCAGTCGGACGGGGTGACCCGGGGCGACACGTGTCACGTGGACGTGGTCGACCGCTGGGGCAACATGATCTCCGCGACGCCCAGCGGTGGCTGGTTGCAGAGTTCTCCGACGATTCCGGAGCTGGGCTTTCCGCTGGGCAGCAGGTTGCAGATGTTCTGGCTGGAGGAGGGGCTCGCCTCGTCGCTGGCGCCGGGCCGCCGCCCGCGTACGACGTTGAGCCCGACGATGGTGCACCGCGACGGCGAGCCGGTGCTGGCCTGCGGCACCCCCGGTGGCGACCAGCAGGACCAGTGGCAGTTGCCGTTCCTGCTGCGGCACCTCGTCGGTGGGCAGAGCCTTCAGGAGGCCATCGACGCGCCGGCGTGGCACACGGTCAGCCTGCCGGGGTCGTTCTATCCCCGCGACATGGAGCCCGGTGTCCTGGTGGTGGAGGAACGGCTCGACGAGGGCGTGCTGGCGGCCCTGCGGGCGTACGGGCACGAGGTGCGGGTCACCGACGGGTGGAGCCTCGGTCGGCTCTGCGCGGTGACCCGTGACCCGGCGACGGGAGTGCTGGCGGCCGGTGCGAACCCCCGGGGGATGCAGGGCTACGCGTGCGGCCGGTAGTGGGTGCCGCAGCCGCACGCCCGTCAGCGGGTGCCGTAGCCGCCTTCGGCGTTCTCGTACGCCGCGGCGGAAGCCGCGCCGAGGTGGTCGAGCGCGGCCCGCTCGGCGCGGTCACCGTCGCCCGACTCGATGGCGTCGACGAGTTGGATGTGCTCGGCCCAGGAGTGTGGCGCGCGTTCGGCCGCCCCGAGCCGGAAGACCCACTGGACATGGAGGTAGAGCGACTTGGCGATCGACGACAGCCAGGGGTTTCCGCTGATCTGGAGGATGCGCAGGTGCAGCGTGCTGTTCAGTTCGGCGACCCGGGCCAGGTCGTGGCGCTGTGTCGCCTCGCGGCCCTGGTCGAGCAGGGCACGCAGGGACGCCACGTCGGCAGCAGTGGCCCGCTCGGCGGCCAGCCGGGCGGCCAGCGTCTCCAGGCGCTCGCGCACGGCGAACATGTCGGTGATGGTCCCGCTGCTCGGTGAGGCGACCACCGCTCCCCGGCGGGGGAGGATCACGACGAACCCCTCCGCCTCGGCGACGCGCAGCGCCTCCCGGACGGGGTTGCGGGAGACGCCGAAGTCCTCGGCGAGCCGGTCCTCGGTCAGCCGTTCCCCGGGCAGGTAGTCGCCGTCGATGATGGCGGTCCGCAGCGCGCCGAGGACCTGATCGCGCAGCGGCAGGTGTTGCGCGCCGAGCTTGTCCCGTAGGTCTTCAGCCACCTGGTCGCCTCTCCGTGAACGTGTCCGGACAAAGTGTATACGAAGAACAATTACTGGAAGGTGGCCGACAGTGTCGAGCACAGCGCCCCGCGTCACCCGCCCCCGCGCCGCCCCGCGCCGAAACGAGCGCCTGCTGCGGCGACGGCAGGCGCTCGTCGTCGTCCTCACCTTCCTCACCGGGAGCGCCGACGCTCTCGGGTTCCTCGCCCTCGGCGGCGCCTTCGCCAGCGTGATGACCGGCAACATGGTCCTGCTCGGGCTCTCGGCCGGCCGGGGCGAGGCCGACCTGGCGCTGACGTCGGGCTGCGCCATCGTCAGCTTCATCGTCGGTGTCCTCGCCGGCGCCCGCGTCGTCGGCTCGGCACAGCCCGACGATCCGGTCTGGCCCCGGCGGGTCACCTGGGCGCTGGTCCTGGAGCTGTCGGTGTTCGTCGTGTTCGCCGTCGTCTGGGAGATCACGCTGCACACGCCCGACGCGGGTGTCCACCTGGCGCTGCTGATGCTGTCAGCTGTCGCGCTGGGCGTGCAGAGCAGTGCCATCCAACGCTTCGGCGTGTCCGGCCTGTCCTCCACGTACCTGACCGGCACGCTCACCAGCCTGATCGCCGGGGTCGCCGCGCGCAGCCCGTGGGCCAGCCTGCGCCCCAAGGCCCAGGTGCTGTTGGCCCTCATGGTCGGCGCGGCGGTCGGCGCCCTTGTCGCCCTGCACCTGCCTGTCGTCGCCCCGGCCCTGCTGATCGTGCCGCTGGTGCTCGTCATCGCCGTGTCCGCCCGGATGCGGGCCTGAGCGTCAGACGCCGCGAGCGAACAGGGCCAGGCGTACCCGGTTGGGGCTGTCGGTCTTGGCCATCAGGCTGGTGATGTGGGTCTTGACGGTGGTGACACCGATGTGGAGCTGGTCGGCGATCTCGGTGTTGGACAGGCCCTCGGCGACCAGGTCGAGCACGTCGCGTTCCCGGGCGGTCAGGCCCGGCAGCGTCGGTGGTGACCCGGGGCGGGCGTGCACCGCGCGCTGCACGAGGCGGCGCAGCACCTCCGGGCTGAACGGGCTGTCACCGACGGCGGCCCTGCGGATGCCGTCCAGCAGCTCGGTCGGCGGCGCGTCCTTGAGCAGGAACCCGCACGCTCCGGCGGTCAGCGCGGGGTAGAGGTGGTCGTCATCGCCGAACGTGGTCAGCACAAGGACGCGCGTGGCGGGGCGGTCGGCGAGGATCCGGCTGGTCGCGGTGATCCCGTCGACACCGGGCATCCGCAGGTCCATGACGACGACGTCGGGAAGGAGCCGCCCGGCCAGCGGGATCGCCTCACGACCGTTGTCGGCCTCCCCGACGACCTCGATGTCGGGTTGGGCGTCGCAGAGCATGCGCAGCCCGGCACGGATGAGGTGCTGGTCGTCGACCAGCAGCACCCGGATCACGCCGGCTCCGGCGCGGGCGACCCGGCCGGGGCCTCCCGCTCGCGGGGCACCGATCCGACCGGCGCGTCGGCGGGCGCGGCGGCCACTGCCGGAAGGACGGTACGCACCCGCCACCCGGTGCCGGTCGGGCCCGCCTCCAACCGGCCGCCGAGGACCTCGACACGTTCGCGCATCCCGGTGATGCCGTGCCCGCCACCGGCCGGCACGCCCGCCGGCACCCCGCCGCGCCCGTTGTCGGTGACCTCCCAGTACACGCAGCCGTCCCGGACGGCCACCACGAGGTGCGCGAGCGCGGACGTCCCCGCGTGTTTGGCCACGTTGGTCAGCGCCTCCTGGGTCAGTCGCAGCACCGCCATGCCGCGCACCGCGTCGAGTGAACCGATCGCCGGGTCGAGGTCGGCCTCCACAGTGACACCCGCCTGCCGGGCCCGGTCGATGGACGCGCCGATCGCCGCCGGCAGCGCGGACGGTTCGATAGCGGTCAGCGCCGCGTCGCCGCGTACCCCGTCGGGGTTGCGCAGCACCGCGACCAGCCGGCGCAGCTCCGCGAGGGCCGAGGTGCCGGTGCCGTGCACGTCGTCGAAGACCTCGCCCACCCGGGGGTCCAGGTCGGTGAGCACGTGCCGGGCGACGCCGACCCGCAGGACCATCGACGCCACGTGGTGCGCGACGACGTCGTGCAGCTCGCGGGCGATGGCGCCGCGTTCGTCGGCGCGGGCCGCACGACTCTCCGACTCGTGCTGGCGTTGCTCGGCCACCGCCCGCTCCACGGCCTGCCGACTCAGCTCCCGGTTGGTGCGGATCACGAGGCCGAGCAGCACCGGCACACCGACCTCCAGGGCCAACCCGACGAGGCCCGAGGCGACCTGGCCGACCGGGTCGCCAACCGAGTCGGTCAGGTCGACCACTACCAGTAGCGCGGCGGACAGCCAGATGGTCCGGGGGCGGCGCGCCCGCATGGTGATCTCGAGCAGGGCCCAACTCGCGCCCACCTGGTTGATGGTGAAGTCGTCGACCAGGCGGATCGCGACCGTCAACAGGGCGGCCTGCGCCAGCAGGTTGACCACGGGCCAGCGGTGCACCGCCAGCCCGACTGTGAACGCGAGGATCGCGAGGATCCACTGTGTCGTCGTGGGCGTGCTGGCGGAGTGCGGGACGACGAGCAGGTAGCCCAGCCCGGCGAGGTCGAGCAGCACCATCCGCACGAGCGTTTCCCGCATGTCGAACAGTCGCCCCGGCCAGCTCACGGTGGTCAGCCTAGGTGCTGCGGGCCGGTGGCGACGGCTGCCGGCCGCCGCCACCGGGTCCGGACCGCGAGGTACGCGGCCAAACCGAGCGGTCCGAGCAGGATGGTCAGCAGCAGCACCGGAGCCATCACCAGCGCCGGCACCCCCCGATCGCGGCTGTCCAACCACGCCCACCGCCCGACGAACAGATCGAACGCGATCATGTGCGCCCAACCCGCCGCGGCCCCGGCGGAGGTGCCGAGCAGGTCGCGCACCCCGGCCAGGGTCGGCGACGCCACTGCCGGCAGCACGTCGCCGAACGCCGGGAGCACCAGCAGCGCGTAGATCACCACGACCGGCAGCACGATCAGCGGCGAGGCGATGATCCGGGCGGTCCACGACCAGCGCGGCAGCAGGATCATCAGCGCCCAGAACGGCGCGGCCACGGCGAACGTCAGGGAGAACAGCGTCGCTGTCACGCGGCCAGCGCCAGTTCCGGGCGACGTCGGCGGGCCAGCACCAGGCCGGTCGCGGTCGCCGTCGCGACCACCAGGGCCGCGACCGCGGCGAGCGTGACCGCGTCGGGCCGCAGCAGCGGCTGCTCGCGCAGGGCCTGCCAGGTCAACAACACGGTGAGTACGCCGTACGCGCCGCCCGCGACGACCAGCAGCCGGGCGCGGGTGCGCTCGTCCCACCGCGCCGCGAACCGGCTCAGCAGGATCGCCAGGATCGGCAACGCCTGGAGGGCGTGCAGCCCCACGAAGTGCCCGATCCGCAGGTCACCGCCGGTGGTGCTCCAGCCGACGATCGGCAACCCCGGCCCACCGTCGGGCACGCCGACGCTGTGCGCCCCACCGATCCCCTCGATCCCCGGGTCCTGCGTCGGCAGCGCCATCGGCACCGCCGCGAGCATGCCCAGCAGGGACAGGCCGAGCCCCCACCCGACGGCGGTCGCGGCGACCCGATCGGGGATCCGCTGGATCAGGACCACGATCCCGATGACGAGGTGCGCGAAGAACAGCACCATGATGGCCGCGCCCATCGCCGCGAACAGCGCGGTGTTCAGCGGGGTGCTGTCGTTGAAGTGGCTGGCCTGCCCGCGTATCACCTGACCAACGATCCACGCGTTCTCGACGACCGCCACCGCGACGATGACGACGACAGCCCTCTCGACGGCCCGGCTGCGTCGCGGCAGCAGGGAGAGCATCCAGGCGAGCGTCGCGCCGTACAGCACGAACGACACAGCGAACTTGAACGGCTTGAGCCAGATCGGCGCCCCGATGAGGACGCGCGGGTCGGCGAGGATGCCGACGACGGCGACGACGCCGAGCACCGCCATCACGGATACCAGGACCATCAGTGGGCGGTTCCAGCGCGTCGCCCGGCGCACAACGGTAGTCATGTCTGTAGATGTTCGTGGCCGCGCCCGCCGATCGCGTCCGACCGCGAGCCCCGGTTGCGGCCGGTGGTCGGAGTGCGCCTCCTCCCTGGGTAGGAGACAAAAGTGGTCGAGGCCGCTCGGTGGTGCTGGCACAATGGCCGGCCTGCCGACCGGACCGGGAGTGACGATGACGACCAACGAGGACCGTGTCCGACCGAACGAGACCACGGTGCCGCTGTTGCACTGCGCGGCCCCGGAGGAGACCCTGGCGTTCTGGCGAGCCCTCGGGTTCGAGGTGGCTTATGAACAACTCAGGCCATATGTGTACCTGGCCCTCACTTGGAGTGGGTTCCAGCTGCACTACGGCCCGGCGCCCAAAGACCTGGACCCGGCGAAGGAGCACTCCGGCGGCTGCCTGGTGATGGTGGACGCGGTGGCGCCGTACCACGCGGCGTTCGCCCAGGCGATGCGCCGCAGCTACGGCAAGGTGCTGGTCAAGGGTCTACCCCGGATGACCCGCTACCGCGCCGGGTCGTCGCGGTTCAGCATCGTCGACCCGTCGGGCAACTCCATCGTCTTCATCCAGCGGGACGAGCCGGAGGACGTGGAGTACGGCGGGTCGAAGGAGCTTGACGGGCTGGCCCGGGTGCTCGACAACGCGCGGATCCTGCGCGAGTTCAAGATGGACGACAGGGCGGCCTACCGGGCGCTCGACTCGGGGATGCGCCGCCGCGCCGAGGACGCCCCGGTGGTCGAGCAGGCGATGGCGCTGGCCGGCCTGATCGAGCTGGCCACCGCGTTGGACAAGGCCGACCGGGTGCCCGAGTGGGGCGCCCGACTCCAGGCGCTGTCCCTGACCCCTGAGCAGCGGACGCAGGTGGCGCAGTACGTCGCCGACCCCACCCTCCTCGAACCGTGGTGGCCCGACCCACGCTGACCCCGGACCTCCCCGCGCCTCATCGGGCTTGCGGCGCTGCGCTGTGGCGGAACAGCGCCGCCACGCCGGCGAGCATGACCAGTAGCAACCCGGTGAACCAGTTCATCGCCGTGCCGGCGGTGACGGCCTGGGTGGCGACGCCGATGCCGACGGACGGCAGGATCATCCCCAGGTAGCCGATGAGGAACAGCCCGGCCAGGGCCTCGCCGCGCTGGGCGGGTGCGGCCATCGCCGCGACGGCGCCGACTGCGGCCTTGAAGAGCACGCCGGCGCCGATGCCGGCGACCACCCCGCCGACCAGGAACACCGGGAGGCTGGCGGTGTGCATCCCCACCAGCAGGACGGGCACGCCGAAGGCCTGGGCGAGCAGCCCCAGGCGCACCTTCGCCGGGGCGGCCAGCCGGCTGGTGAGGGTCTGCGCCACTGCCGCACCGCCGAACACGGCGAACACGATCGCGCCGGCCAGGGCCCGCGACGGAAGGTGCAGGGCACCCGCGACGAAACCCGGGGCGACAGAGGTGAACAGGCCGAACACGGCGAAGGAGGCGAACCCGGCGGCTGCCGCGGCCAGGTAGCCGGCCCGGTCCCCGTGGTCGGCGCTGATCCGCTGGGGCCGGTAGGTGGGCTTGACCAGCCGCTCCTCGACGGTCTCCGGGGTCAGGGCGACCGCCACGATGCTCGCCGCCAACAGGACGGCGAACACCAGGTACGGCGTACGCAGCGGCGCGTCGACGTACTGGGCGAGGACGCCGGCGACCAACGCGCCCACGCCCAGCCCGCCGATGTTGGCGGCGGTGGAGACCATCTCGAAGCGCTGGCGGGACGAGCCGGGCCGGTGTGCGGCGTGCAGCTCCTGGAGGTATGCGGTGGCGGTCGCGGTGATCAGGCCGATGCCCAGCCCGCTCACCAGCCGGGCGACCAGCAGCACCGGCAGGGACGGGTCACCCAGGAACAGGGCGGCGGCCACCAGCTCCAACGCCAACGCGGGAATGAGGATCTTCTTGCGGCCGACCCAGTCCGAGACGTGACCGGCGAGCAGCAGGCTGATCACCACGCCCACCGCGTAGACCGCGAAGACGATGGTGCCCATGAACGTGGAGAAACCGTCCCGCGCCATGTAGAGCGGGTAGAGCGGGGCAGGCACTGTGCAGAACGCCATAGCGGTCAGGAACGCCAGGGCGATCGCCCAGAAGCCACGGCCGTGCCGGCGGGACGAGCCGTCGCGGTGGTCGGACGTGGTGGGGCGGGGTGTCAGTGTCGACAAGGACATGAGCCCACTCTTGCCTCGCCCAAGCATCAGGTCCAACGAAAGTTGATGTTCGCGACGATCGCGATCGGTGATACTTGGTGGTGTGGAGCTCCGCCAACTTGAGTACTTCGTCGCCGTGGCCGAGGAACAGAACTTCACCCGCGCCGCCGCCCGCCTGCACGTCGTCCAGTCCGCCGTCTCCGCCGCGGTCAAGACCCTCGAACGCGAACTGGGCGCGTCACTGCTGGACCGCAACTCCAAGCGCGTACGCCTCACCGACGCCGGTGCCGCTCTCCTGCCGCGCGCCCGGATCGCCCTCGACGCGGCCCGCGATGCCCGCGACGCGGTCGCCGAGGTGCACGGCGGCCTGCGCGGCACCCTGCGCATCGGCACGATGACCTCGATCAGACTCCTTCACCTGCCGGCCCTGCTCGGCGAGTTCCACCGCCGGCACCCCGGAGTGCTGCTGCACACCAGCGTCGCCCCGCACGGCTCCCAGGGGCTCATCGACGCCCTCGCGGAACGCCGCCTCGACCTCGCGTTCGTCTCGCTGCCCGGCACACCTCCTGCGGAGATCCACCTCACCGAGCTGGCCAGCTCGGTCCTCGATCTCGTCGTCCCGGACGACCACCCGCTGGCGACCCGCGAGGCGGTCACCCTCGCCGACATCGCCGGGTTGGACTTCATCGACTCCCCGGTCGGCTACGGCAACCGGGCCGTTACCGACAGGGCGTTCGCGGCCGCCGGTCTGTCCCGGCGCGTCACGATCGAGATCCCCGACATCGCCACCGGCGCCGACCACGTGCGGCACGGGCTCGGCATCGCGCTGCTGCCCCGCTTCGCCGTCGCCGACGACCACGGGGTGCGCCTACTGAGCGTCACCGGCGCCGACCTGAACTGGACAGCCTCGCTTGCCACCCCGGTGGACCGCCCGGTCGGGGCCGCCGCCCGTGCGCTGATCAGCCTGACCGCCGAGTTCCTGCCCTGACGACCTGCTCGGCTGGCCTGGCTGGTCGATGTCCGGGTCCTCGGCAACGAGCAACCGAACCAACTCCGGAGTCCGGTAGCGCACCGCCTGGGACGTCGGTTCGGACATCGTCACGAGGTGTGCGTCGGCGAGCTGTTCGAGCACCAGCTCCACACCGGTTTCGGCCAGCCCCAGCGGTCGGGCGAGCGGTCCGGCCGGGATCCCCGCCGCGCCGGCCGCGCTGACCAGGTGCAGGGCTCGTCGTTGCAGCGCACCCACCGCGCGGTAGGACACCGCGACGCGCGCACGGACCGACAGGTCGTCAAGCACCAGTTCGTCGAGGTGCCGGCGCTCGTCGCGCAGCGCGAGCGCGAGTCTGCGGATCATGGCCGGTGGGCGTCCGGCCAGGCGGCCGGCGGTGATCAGCAGCGCCAGCGGCAGACCCGCGCAGGACGCGACAACCGAACGGGTCGACTCGTCAGCGCTGACCAGACCGGTCCTGGTGCGGAACATCAGCTCGGCTGCGACCGGATCAAGCGGGCCGAGGTCGACGCGGTGCACGTCCGTGAGCCCGGCCAGTCGATGAAGGCTGGTCACGATGACAGTGCACGCCGCGTCGCCCGGCAGCAACGCCCGGATCTGCGCCAGGTCGGTCGCGTCGTCCAGGATGAGCAGCGCGCGACTCTCGGCGAGACAGCCGCGCAGCAACGCGTGCCGGTCGGCGGGCAGTACGGGGAGCCGCTCCCCGGTCACCCCGAAGGCGTGCAGCAGACGGATCACCACCGGGTCCAGCGCATCGGCGACGGTGTCCTGCGGTGGCCGAGGCGATGCCGGCACCGGTCCACCAAGGTCGACGAAGAGGTGGGCACCGTGCCCGGCCGGGCGTAGCAGGTGGGCGAGGTGGATCGCGAGGGCGGTCTTGCCGACACCGGCCGGTCCCACGACGACCGCGACCCGACAGCGGCCGGGGACCACCGGCGAATGGCTCAGCGCGTCGAGCAGCCCGCGTACCGTCGTTTCCCGACCGAACAGCACGGGCAGGTCGGCCGGTAGTTGCCGCAGCGGGCCGGCCGGTCCGACGACCGACACCCGTTCACGCCTCGCTGTGGACTCGTGCGGCGGGGTCATCTCCGGCTCGCGCCGCAGCACCGCCCGGTACAGGGCGGTCAGGTCGGCGCCCGGCTCCATGCCGAACCCCTCCACCAACGCCGTCCGGGCCGCGCGGTAGGTCGCGACCGCGCCGGTGGTGTCCCCGCCGCGAGCACAGGCGGCCATCAGCTGGCCCCAGGCCCGCTCCCGTCCCGGATGCTGCCCGACGAAACCCTGGAGTAGCTCCCGGACCGCGCCGAACCGCTCGGTTCGCAGCAGGACCTCGGCGTACCCCTCGGTCGCCTCCACCCACCGGTTGTGCAGGAGCACCGCCCAGCCGGACAGCACCGGCCCCTGCGGCACGTTCAGCAGAGGAACGCCCCGGTAGGCCTGCGTCGCGTGGTGCAGATGCCATGTCGCCGACGCCAGATCGGCGTCGGTCAGTGCCCGAAGGCCAGCCGCCACGTCCCGTTCGAAGGTCACCACGTCGAGTGCCAGCGGTGTGTCGTCCACCAGCCGCAGCGCCCACCCGGCCCCGTTGCGGACCAGCTGACCGCCCGCGCCGGTGACCCGGGCCAGCCAGCTCCGCAACCCCCACGCGTAGGTTCGCAGGTTCACCGCGGCGGACTGGGGTGGGGCGCTCGGCCACAACTCCGCCATCACCCGGTCCCGGCTGACCATCCGCTTCCCGTCCATCAGCAGCAGGGCCAGCAGGGAGCGTTGCCGCCCGGACGGCAGCACCACCGCCTCGCCATCGACAACCACCCGCATCGTGCCGAGCAACTCGACCGACAGACCCATTACCCCACCCGCCCCCGTGCCTCCCCGGCCGCGAGGCGACGGACTGCCGCCTCACACCCACGCCGGAGATCGTTGGGCCCAGTCTCAGTGCGAGGAGCTCGACGGTCACCGCACCGGGCAGTGCGGAACAGACCCGAACGCCGCGGACGCGCGACTCCCGGCGCATGGGCGGGGCGGCGCGGCCCGGCGCACGGGCACCACGAGTACGGCGACGTGTACGGCCCGTCGTACGGCGGTCAGCGAGCGTTCCAGCGAGCCGACCGTCGGCCAACTCGTCACTTTGGAGTCTTCGTGACCGATCGATCGAGACCCGGACGTCTACGTCGCGGGGTCCTGCTGCTGCTAGCGGTGGTGGTGGCCGTGCCCGGGAGCGCGGTGGCGCCGCTGTCGCCACCGAAACCGGCCTCAGCGGCCCCGTTCCGCCCGGCCGGGGACGCGGTACCGACCAGCGCGGTGCCGACCCGACCCCGCCCCGCCGACCGTACTCCGCTGGTCACCAAGGCGCCCAGCACTACCTGGCCGAAGGCCGAGGTGGCTGTGGTGAACCCGCCCTCTCCGGAGGATCGCGCCGCGGCCAGGGCCGATCGCGCGCTGACCGCGCCGAGCCTGCGTCGGGCCGGCAAGACTCCGGTCTCGGTGGCCGCGGACAGCCCGGTACGGGTGGAGGTGCTGGACCGTTCCGCCGTCGCCCGGCGAGGCCCGGCGGGTCTGCTGCTGCGCCTCAGCCACACGGATCAGAAGACGCGTGACCTCGGCGTCAGTGTGGACTACTCCGGGTTCCGCAGTGCTTTCGGCGGTGACTACGGCGCACGACTGCGCCTGGTCCGGGTGCCGGAGTGCGCCGCCACCGAGGGCGTCGGGTGCGGCCGGGCGCAATCGGTGGCGACCCGCAACAACGCCCGGGCGGGCACCGTCAGCGCCCAGGTCACCGACGGCCTCTACGCGCTGACCGCCGGAGCGGCGGGCTCGACCGGCAGCTACGGGCCCACCTCGTTGGCGCCGTCGGCGACCTGGCAGGTGGGCCTGCAGTCCGGCGACTTCACCTGGTCGTACCCGATGCAGGTGCCGTCGGTGCCGGGCATCGAGCCGGACCTCGGCCTGAGCTACTCGTCGGGAGCGGTGGACGGGAAGACCGCCTCCACCAACAACCAGCCCTCCTGGATCGGCGAGGGCTTCGACCTGCAACCCGGCTTCATCGAGCGGTCCTACAAGGCGTGCGCCGAGGACGGACAGACCGGGGTCAACGACCAGTGCTGGGAGACGGAGAACGCGGTGGTGTCACTGCCGGGTGTCTCCGGCGAGCTGGTCCGCGACCAGACCACCGGCGTCTGGCGTGCCGAGGAGGACGACGGCTGGCGGATCGAGCGGCTGACCGGCGCCGTCAACGGCGACGAGGGCTCGGCCACCCCGAACGACCGCGGTGAGCACTGGAAGCTGACCGCCCAGGACGGCACGCAGTACTTCTTCGGCCTGAACCGGCTGCCCGGCTGGTCCTCGGGTCGCGGCGAGACCAACTCCACCTACACGATGCCGGTCTTCGGCAACGAGGCGAACGAGCCCTGCCACGGGGCGACGTTCGCCGAGTCGTGGTGCCAGCAGGCGTACCGGTGGAACCTCGACTACGTGGTCGACCCGCACGGCGACGCGATGGCGTACTACTACGACCGGGAGATCAACCAGTACGGGCGGAACAAGACCCCGACGGCGCCGACGCCGTACGTCCGCGCCGGCTACCTCAACCGCATCGAGTACGGGCTGCGCGCGTCGAGCGTCTACACAGTGCCGGCGAGCGCCCGGGTGCTCTTCACCACCGCGCCCCGCTGCCTGCCCGGTTCGGCGTGCCAGACCGGTCAGCCGGCGGACTTCCCGGACGTACCCCTCGACCAGTCCTGCTCCGGTGGGACCTGTGCGCTGGCAGCCCCGACGTTCTGGAGCACCAAGCGGTTGGCGAAGGTGACCACTCAGGTCAACCACGGCGGCTTCCAGGACGTCGAGTCGTGGAGCCTGAACCACACCTTCCCCGACCCGAAGGACGATTCCAGCGCCTCGCTCTGGCTGGAGTCGATCGCCCAGAGCGGACATGTCGGCGGCAGCGCCACCCTGCCGCTGATCGACTTCGACCCGGCGACCACCGCCGAGGGTGAGGGCACGCCCAACCGGGTCGACGGCCTGGACACCCAGCCGGCGATGAACAAGTTCCGGGTCGGCACAGTCAACAACGAGACCGGCGGGCAGATCCTGGTCAAGTACGCGCCAACCGGCTGCGTACGGACGGCCCTGCCGACGGCGCAGTCGAACACGTCGCGCTGCTTCCCCGGCTACTACGCCCAGGAGTTCGAGACCCCGACGATCGACTGGTTCCAGAAGTACGTGGTCACCGAGGTGGTCGAGAACGACCTGGTCGGTGGCGGCGTACCGGAGGTGTCCCGCTACGAGTACGGCACCGACGGCGCCTGGCACTTCGATGACGCCGAGCTGACCCCGGAACGGTTCAAGACCTGGGGGCAGTGGCGGGGCTTCCAGAAGGTCCGCGAGATCAGCGGCAACGGCACGGACGCGCCGCACACGGTGACCGAGCACGTGTTCCTGCGCGGCATGGACGGCGACCGGGCGTCACCCACCGGCGGCACGAAACTGGTCAAGGTGGACGGGCTCGACGACCTGAACATCAGGCGCGGCTTCGCCCGGGAGACCTCGGTCTACAACGGCGTCGGAGGCGCCCTGGTCTCCCGCACTGTCAGTGAACCCCTGGAGATCAGGAACACCGCCACCCGACCCCGGTCGACCGGCACGAATCTGGCCGCCTGGGTGACCGCTGAGCGTTCCGAGCGCAGCACCGAGACCCTGGCCGCCGGTGGCAGCCGGACCACCGAGGTGCTGTACCGCTACGACGACGACGGACTGCCGATCGAGGTGCACGACCGAGGCGACATCGACGTCGCCGACGACGACGAGTGCACGACCACTACGTACGTGAAGAACCGCACCGACTGGATCATCGACACCGCGTCCCGGTCCACCACGGTGCTGGTGCCCTGCGGCACCACGGCGAACTATCCGGCGGACCTGCTCAGCGACGAGCGGGTCTACTACGACGGACAGTCCGTCTGGGGCGCCCTGCCGACCCGTGGTGACGTGACGAAGGCCGAGGAGGCCAAGGACTGGTCGAACGGGCCGGTCTGGCAGACCATCGGCAGTGCCGCCATGGACGAGCACGGTCGGACGACGTCGAGCACCGACGCCCTCGGCCAGACCAGCACGACGGCCTTCACACCGACAGTCGGTGGTCCGCTCACGTCGATAGTGAGCACCAATCCGCTCGGGCACACGGTGACCACGACCCTCGCGCCGCTGACCGAGGACCCGCTCACCATGGTCGACGTCAACGGTCGGCAGACCGACGTGAGCTACGACCCGCTGGGCCGGGTGACCAAGGTGTGGCTGCCCGGTCGGGCGAAGGCGACCACGACGCCGAACCTGGAGTACACCTACGACGTCCGCCGCACCGCCCCGACGGTGCTCGGCACCCGGACCCTGTTGGGCACCGGAACCGTGTACGCCACGTCGTACCAGTTGCTCGACGGTTTCCTGCGCGAGCGGCAGACCCAGGAACAGTCACCGAACACGTCGGGGCGGATCGTCACCGACACCTTCTACGACTCACACGGGCGGGAGTGGAAGGAGAACGCCGACTACTACGCCGCCGGCCTACCGGCCAAGGCACTGGTCGGTGTGGCCGACACGGCGGTGCCGTCGCAGACCCGGACGATCTACGACGGAGCCGACCGCGAGGTCGCGGAGGTCCTCTACGGCCGCAACGTGGAGAAGTGGCGGACCACCACCGCGTACGACGGTGACCGGGTCTCGGTCACCCCGCCCGCCGGGGACACCGCCACCACGACGATCTTCGACGCGCACGACCGGATCATGGAACTGCGCCAGCACGTCGCCGGCATCACGAGCGGGTACGACAGCACCCGCTACGGCTACGACCGGGCCGGACGGCTGAGCACCGTCACCGACCCGGCCGGCAACGTCTGGCGACACTTCTACGACCTGCGCGGCCGCAAGATCCGTACCGAGGACCCGGATGCCGGCGTCCAGCGGATCGGCTACGACGAGGCGGACCGACCGGTCACCACCACCGATGGTCGCAACCGCACGTTGGTCACGCTCTACGACGACCTGGACCGGCGAAAGGCGGTGCACGAGACCTCGTCCACCGGGCCGAAGCTGGCCGAGTGGACCTACGACACCCTGCCCGGCGGCAAGGGGTTGGCCACCGCCTCGAAGCGGTACGTCGGCTCCGCCGTGTACGAGAACCAGGTGTTGGGCTACGACCCGAGCGGTCTGCCCACCGGCGTATCGGTGGTCATCCCGGCGGCCGAGGGGGGTCTGGCGCGCTCATACGACACCACGTTCCGGTACAACGCCGCTGGCCAGGTGGTCGACACCAACCTGCCGTCCGCCGGCGACCTCACCGCCGAGACGGTGAAGTCCTTCTACACCTCGCTGGGCCTGCCCAGCTCGCTGGCGTCCACCGGCAACACCTATGTCGCCAGCACCGGCTACAGCAACACCGGGGAGCTGGGCCGGTTCGTGCTCGGTGCGAGCGGCAAGCAGGTCACCCGGGACTTCGGCTACGACGATGCGACCGGGCGGCTGACCCGGGCCCAGACCCAGGCGCCGGGCACCACACCGGTCTCCGACGTCACCTACTCCTACGATCCGGCCGGCAACCTCCTGCGGGTCGGTGACTCCGTCACCAACGACACCCAGTGCTTCGGGTACGACCAGTTGCGGCGACTGACCGAGGCATGGACCCCGTCCGGGGGTGACTGCGCTGCGGCACGCAGCGCGGCGGCGCTCGGTGGTCCGGCGGCCTACTGGCAGAGCTGGACCTTCGACAAGGTCGGTAACCGGCTGAGCGAGGTCCGGCACGCCACCGCCGGGGACACCACAGCGAGCTACACCTACCCGGCAGCGGGCGCGGCCCAACCGCACACCCTGAAGTCGGTGCGGACCGCCGGCCCGGCGGGGACCAGGACCGACAGCTACACCTACGACGCCGGCGGCAACACCACCGGTCGCACTGTCAACGGTGTGGCGCAGGTCCTGGACTGGGACGCCGAGGGGAACGTCTCCACCATCACGGAGAACGGAAAGACCACCTCGTTCGTCTACGACGCCGACGGCAACCGGCTGCTGCGCCGCGACGCCACCGGCACCACTCTCTACCTGGGGCACACCGAGGTGCACCAGCCGGCCAGTGGCACGGCGACGGCCACCCGCTACTACGCGTACCAGGGCCAGCCGGTCGCCATACGCAAGGGCGGACACGTGTCCTGGCTGACGTCCGACCACCACGGCACCGGCGAAATCGCCATCGACTCGTCCACCCTGGCGGTGACGCGACGACTGCTCACCCCGTACGGCACGGCGCGTGGCGGCACCGGCACCTGGCCGGGGGAGCGAGGCTTCGTCGGCGGCAACATCGACCCGGGCACCGGTCTGACCCATCTGGGTGCGCGGGAGTACGACCCGGGTACCGGTCGCTTCATCTCGGTCGACCCGATCATCGACATCGACGATCCACAGCAGATGCACGGATACGCCTACTCCAGCAACAACCCGACGTCGTTCAGCGACCCGGACGGGTTGGTGCTGATGGCGGACAACAGCGGAGGCGGCAAGGCCAAGCCGAAGGCGAAGAAGCCAGCGGTCACCAAGAAGGCAGCGCCGAAGAAGGCCGCCCCGAAGAAGGCATCCCCGAAGAAGGCCGCGCCGAAGAAGGCATCCCCGAAGAAGTCAGGACCGGCCTGTAACGCGGCGTGCAAGCGCGACAACGCCGCCAACAAGGCCAAGAAGTCGTCGCCCACCAAGAAGGCCGCCCCGAAGAAGCCGGGCCCGACGTGCAACGCGGCCTGCAAACGCGACAACGCCGCCAACAAGACCAAGAAGGCGGCAGCCAACCGGAAGAGCCACGACGACGACGGCCCGGACGTAGGCGCCGGAGGCCCGACGAACAGAGGCCGAGGAGGCAAGACGAACAAGGGGCCGAGTGATCTGAAGGGGATCAACGACAAGGACACCCTGCGTGAGATGTACGACGAGGCCAGGAAGAACAGAAACTTCGAGCGTGCGAAGCAGATCAAGCAGAGGCAGAAGGAGTTGAACCAGCGCAGGAGCAGTCAGTCAGACCGAACTCGTCCCAGGGCGACGGCGACGCCGACACCGAGGCCTAACCCGCGCACGAACCAGCGCCCCTCACAATCCACTGACTACAGCGGTCTTCGCGACGCCTTCGTGGTGATCGGGACCGGACTTGCCCTCGTGGTCGGATTCGTGGGCTGCGGTCTCAGTGGAGGGGCGTCGTGTTCCACCAGCTGAGCCGATACTGACGACCGTCGGTCATACCCCGGCATGTACGGGGTGCTGTACGCCGACCTCGCACGCTGAGCCCGGCCCGTCCTTCACGACGGGTCGGGCTCAGTCGTCGCGGAGGTTGGCATGCGCGTTGTCCACAGAGGGCTGCTGGTGGCGGCACTTGTCGTCGCGGGGCTGCCGGTGCTCGGGTCACCGGCCCATTCCGCCGCCCCGCCGACCGACCGGCCCGGGGCTCTGGTGCCCGTCGCGCCGCGGGGTGAGGACGTCTCCCGCAAGCTCGCCGCCCGCGCCGTACCGCCGGTGGTCTGGCCCGAGGCGGGGCGAGCCGACATCGACCGCGGGGCGTCCCCGGTCCGGGCCGGCCGACTGCCGGTCCGGGTGTCCGCGGCGGACGGCCGGGCAGGTCGGGTCGGGGTCGAGGTGCTGGACCGGGCGGCCACCAACCGGGCGCAGGTACACGGACTGGTGATCAAGGTCCGGCACGCGGCCACCGACGAGGACCGCACCCCCCGCCGCTCGACTGTCGACATCGACTACGCCGGCTTCCGGGGCGCGTTCGGCGGCGACTACGCGGCCCGGCTGCGCTTGGTGAAGCTGCCCGACTGTGCCCCGAGCGCCGGCCCGGGCTGCGGGCCGAGCCAGCCGGTCGCCGCGACGAACGACAAGCGCGCCAACCGGGTCTCGGCCCGGATCACCGACGGCACGTACGCGCTGACCGCCGGTGCGAGCGGAGCGGCCGGCAGCTTCCGGCCGACCTCCCTGTCGCCGTCGGCGAGCTGGCAGGTCGGCCCGCAGTCCGGTGACTTCCAGTGGTCGTATCCGCTGCGGACGCCGCAGCTGCCCGGTGGTGCCCCGGAGCTGGCGCTGGACTACTCGTCCGGGCGGGTCGACGGCCGCACGGCCGCCACCAACAACCAGCCGTCCTGGGCGGGTGAGGGCTTCGAGCTGCAACCGGGCTTCATCGAGCGGTCGTACCAGCCCTGCGTCGAGGACGGTCAGGCCGGCGTCGGCGACCTCTGCTGGACGACGAACGGTGCCGGCAAGCTGGTGCAGAGTGCCACGATCTCGTTGCCCGGTCTCAACAGCGAGCTGGTCCGTGACGACGCCACCGGGGCCTGGCGGGCCGAGCAGGACGAGGGCTGGCGCACCGAACTGCTGACCGGCGCGGTAAACGGTGACGAGGGTTCGACCAGCCCGGACGACCGGGGCGAGTACTGGCGGCTGACCGCGCCGGACGGCACCCAGTACCACTTCGGCCGCAACCGGATGCCGGGCTGGACGGCCGGCGCGGCAGAGACCAACTCGACCCTCACAGTGCCGGTCTTCGGTAACCACGCGAACGAGCCGTGCAAGGGCAGCTCCTTCGCGACGTCGTGGTGCCAGCAGGCGTACCGGTGGATGTTGGACTTCGTGGTCACCCCGCACGGCGACGTGACGACGTACCACTACGACCGCGAGACGAACAGCTACGGCCGTAACGCCACCCCCGGCAACCCGACGCCGTACGTCCGGGCCGCGAACGTCTCCCGGATCGAGTACGGGCAGCGCCTGGAGACGCTCTACACCACGCCGGCGGGGGCGCGGGTGCTGTTCGGCAGCGCCGAGCGGTGCCGTCCCGGGTCACCCTGTCAGCAGTCGCAGCCGGCGGACTTCCCGGACACCCCGCTGGACCAGGCGTGCGCCTCGTCATGTCCACTGTCGACCCCGACGTTCTGGAGCACCCGCCGGCTCGCGAAGGTGAGCACCCAGGTCAACGACGGCGGTTTCCGGGACGTCGACTCCTGGAGCCTGACCCACACCTTCCCGGCCACCGGCGACGATTCGGCGGCCAGCCTGTGGCTGGAGTCGATAGTGCACACCGGTCACGTCCGCGGCACCGCGAGCATGCCCGCCGTCGACTTCGACCCGGGTACCACTGCCGAGGGGGAGGGCACCCCGAACCGGATCGATACCCAGGGCGACACCCAGCCCGCGATGCGCAAGTTCCGGCTCGGCACGATCCGCAACGAGACCGGCGGCCGGACTGAGATCAGCTACGCCGCGTCCGACTGCCAGCCGAGCGCGCTGCCGACGCCGGACCGCAACACGGCCCGCTGCTTCCCGGTCTACTGGTCGACCGAGTTCGCCACCCCGACCCGGGACTGGTTCGCCAAGTATCTGGTCACCCGGGTCACCGAGACCGACCTGGTCGGCGGGGAGAGCGCCAACCCCAAGATCACCGAGTACGAGTACGACGGGTCGGCCGCCTGGCACCACGACGACGCCGAACTCGTCCCCGACCGGTACAAGTCGTGGGGGCAGTGGCGCGGCTACCAGCGGGTCCGCATTCGCGCCGGTTCTCCGGGCGACGGCCCCCGCACCCTGACCGAGCACGTCTACCTGCGGGGCATGCACGGCGACCGCAACGCCGACGGCACCACAAAGAACGTGACGATCGAGGGGCTCGCCGACGAGGCGCCGCTGCGGGGGTTCGCCCGGCAGACAACTGTCTTCGACGGCGACAGCGCGACAGTGCTCTCCCGTACCGTGGCGCAGCCGATGCAGTTGCCGGTCAGCGCGACCCGCGACCGCGCCGGCACCCCGCTGCGTGCCCGGGTCACCCAGATCAAGTCCAGCACCACCACTACCACACTGGCCACCGGCAGCCGGGTCACCGAGCAGCGCTACGGCTACAACGGCTCCGGGCTGCTCACCGAGACGCACGATCTCGGTGACGTGGCGCTCCCCGGTGACGACACCTGCGAGGTGCAGACCTACGCCGTCAACGAGGCGAGCTGGATCCTGAACGCGCGGTCCCGGCAGGTCACCGTCGCCGGAGACTGCCAGAGCACCCAGGTGCTGACCGACCGCCGGTTCGTCCACGACGGGGCCGAGGGGTGGGGGAGCCCGCCGTCCAAGGGCGATGTCACCCGGGTCGAGGAGGGCACCGAGTCCGGCTACCAGGTGACCGAGCGCGCCACGTTCGACGTGCACGGCCGTCCGTTGGACCGGCGCGACGCCTCCGGCGACCTGACCCGTACCTCGTACAGCCCGGCGGTCGGCGGGCCGTTGACCGGCACGGTGGTGATCGACCCGGCCGGGTTCGCAGTGACCACCACCATCGACCCGCTGCTCGGGCAGCCGGTGTCGACCCGGGACGCCAACGGGGGCGTGACGACGAACGGATACGACCCGCTCGGCCGGCTGACCTCGGTGTGGCTGCCCGGCCGGGCGATCACAGCGACACCGAACCACCGCTACTCCTACCTGGTCCCGGGCAACGGCCCGAGCGCGGTCACCAGCCAACAACTGATCGGCACCGGCGCTGCCTACCGGACCAGCACCGAACTCTTCGACGGGTTCCTGCGGTCCCGCCAGGTGCAGCAGCCGGCGCCCGGTGGCGGCCGGATCCTGACCGACACCCGATACGACTCGCATGGCCGGGTTTCCCGCACGTCGGCACCGCGGTTCGACAGCGGAGCACCCGGCACCGGCCTGGTCGCCCAGCCGGCCGTGCTGCCGGCGGAGACGCGGCTCGGCTACGACGGCGCCGGCCGGCAGAACGCCGAGGTGCTCTACGGCCAGGGCGTGGAGAAATGGCGAACCAGCACCAGCCACGGCGGCGACCGGGTCTCGGTCGACCCGCCGGCCGGGGGCACCGCCACAGTGGAGATCCGCGACGCCCGAAACCGCACAGTGGAGCTGCGCCAGTTCCTCTCCGGCGCACCGAGCGGGACGTACCAGGCGACCCGGTACACGTACACGTTGGCCGGGCAACTCGCCTCGACCACCGACCACGCCGGCAACGTGTGGCGCTACGGCTACGACCGGCGGGGTAGGCAGGTGCGTGCCGAGACGCCGAACTCGGGCACCCGTTCGACCAGCTACGACGCCGAGGGGCGGGTGCTGACCAGCACCGACGGCAACGGCCGGACCGTTGGCTACGACTACGACCAGTTGGGCCGCCGCACGGCCGTGCGTGAGGGCGCCACAGTGCTCGCCACCTGGGCGTACGACACCGCGACCAACGGTAGGGGCCGGCTGGCCAGCAGCACCCGGCACGCCGCCGGCGGCGACATCGTCACCGGTGTGAGCGGCTACGACCTGCGCGGTCGGATCACCGGTACGGCGCTCACAGTGACCGAGCCGGGGCTGGCCGGCACCTACCGGACCGGGCACGTCTGGTACGAGGACGACCAGCCGTACACCGCCATGCTGACCCTGCCGGTCGCGAACCTGGGCGGGTTGGCGACGACCGAGACGCTGCGGCACGGCTACGAGGCGAGCGGACTGCCGAGCACCCTGCTGGGTCAGAGCAGCTACGTCGCGGCCACCACCTACACCCGCACCGGCGAGGTGGACTCCTACCAGCTCGGCGCCTCCGGTCGGCAGGTCACCCGGGCGTTCGGGTACGACCCGGTGACCCGGCGGCTGACCCGCGCCGAGACCCGCCGGCAGGGCCAGAGCGCTGCCGCCGACGTCTCCTACGCCTACGACCAGGTGGGCGGGGTGACCCGGATCGCCGACGCCACGAACGCGGACACCCAGTGCCTGCGCTACGACGGCCTACGCCGGCTCGTCGAAGGCTGGACACCGGCCGGTGGCGACTGCGCGACAGCGCCGAGCGTCGCCGGGTTGGGCGGACCGGCCCGCTACTGGGACTCGTGGAGTTTCGACGACTCGGGCAACCGGGCCGCCGAGATCCGGCGCGGCGCCGCCGGTCAGAGCACCCGCACCTACTCCTACCCGGCCCCGGGCGGCGCGCAGCCGCACACGCTGCGCTCGGTCCGCACCGAGGGGCCGGGCGGCACCCGGACCGACACGTTCAGCTACGACGCTGACGGCAACACGGTGACCCGGCCCGGTCAACAGCTCGGCTGGGACGCCGAGGGCCGGCTCGCCACTGTCACCGCCGGCGGCCGGACGTCTTCCTTCGGGTACGACGCGGACGGCAACCGGGTGCTGCGTCGTGACGCCAGCGGCACCACGCTCTACCTGGGTGACACCGAACTGCACCGTGACCCGGCCGGGGTGGTGACCGGTACGCGTTACTACCGGCACAACGGTGCCACTGTGGCGCTGCGCCGGGGCGGCACTGTGAGCTGGCTCGCCACCGACCACCACGGAACGGCGGAGACCCTGCTCGACTCGACCACGCTGGCCGCGACCAGTCGGCTGCTCGGCCCGTACGGCCAGCCGCGGGCCACCGTCGCCGGCTGGGTCGGTGACCGGGGCTTCGTCGGTGGCAACGCCGACCCGGACAGCGGGCTGGTGCAGCTCGGCGCCCGACAGTACGACCCGGACACCGGGCGGTTCGTCTCGGTCGACCCGATCACCGACGTGGCCGATCCGCAGCAACTGGGCGGCTACGCGTACGCGAACCACAACCCGGTCACCTTCACCGACCCGGACGGGCTGCTGACCAAGAAGAAGGCCGTGGAGCACTCGCTGATCCGCACCAGCCAGAAGATCGACAAGCCGGCCAAGGCCTCGTCGTCGCAGAGCATCAGCATCGGCGCGACCGCCACCCGGAGCACCCAGCCGCTGATCAGCGGGAGCAAGCAACGGCTGTCCGAGGTGATCGATTACCTCTCGGGCAGCTACGACGACTGGGAGTACGAGGAGGTTTATACCTGGGAGGACACGCCCAGCGGTGCCAGCAGCGGTGTCTACATCGACGGCTACAGCCGGGACGACGACTACTACACCATCGACGACTACTACGACGACTACTACGAGGACGACTACTACGAGGAGCCGGTCGTGGAGTACGAGGAGCGGTCCTGCGTGGGTTGGAACCAGTGCCTCTATCCGCGGCCGATCGAGCAGAGCGTGGTGTGGGAATCGGCCGCCGCACTGGACTCCGTCACGCAGTACCGCTCCGTGCCGACCGTGCCGGCGCCGATGACGTACCGCGTCACCGAACCGTCCGGCTGGGCGAGCCCGGTCTCCTGGCTCAGCCTGCCCGCGGAGCACCGGCTCGACCTGCCGACGTTCTCCTGGCGGCGGTCGTGACCCGCCGGCGGCTCGGGCCGCTGTGCGGGCTGGTGTTCGTGGTCGTCGCCGGGCTGACGTTTCCCGGGTCGCCATCGGGCACCGCGTCGGCCAGCGGCGTTCCGGCCGTCACCGTGGCGGCACCGGCCGAGGAGTCCGCCAGGGTCCGCGCCGCCCGCAGCGGCACCCGGGTGGCGCTGCCCGAACGGACGACAGCGACCAAGCAGGTCTTCGTGAACCCGGACGGCACCCTCACCGCGGAGATCAGCCAGCGCCCCGAGCGGGTCCGGCGGGGCGAGGAGTGGGTGTCGGTGGACACCCGTCTGCGCGCCCGGCCGGACGGCACCATCGCACCCCTGGCGGCGGCGGGACTGACCCTCTCGGGCGGCGGAAAGACGCCGTTGGCGACAGTGGTCACGGGTGGCGGCCGGCTCGAGCTGAGCTGGCCGACGCCGCTGCCCACGCCGGTGTTGGCCGGCGAGACCGCCAGCTACACCGACGTACTGCCCGGTGTGGACCTGCGGGTGCGGGCCACCGCGACCGGGTTCTCCCAGGTGCTGGTGGTCAAGACCGCCGAGGCGGCGCGCCAGCCGGCGCTGCGCCGGTACACCTTCGGACTGCGCACGACGAAGCTGACCGCCACCCGCAACGACGCCGGCGGCCTGCGGGTCACCGACCGGGCCGGAAAGACCGTCCTCAGCTCGGGTAGCGCCTGGATGTGGGACTCGGCGAGCCGCGACGGGTCGGACCGACACGCCCGGCGGGCACCGATCGGGCTGGAGGTGACCAGGGATCGACTGACCCTCGTCCCCGACCCGGCTCTGCTGCTCGACCCGGCCGCCCAGTTCCCGCTCTACCTCGACCCGGACCTCACCGGTGACCAGCAGCACTGGCTCATGGTGCAGAAGGACCTGCCGAACCAGAACTGGTGGGACAGCACGCAGTTCCGCCCGCAGGTCGGCCGTGACCCACGGGAGTCAAGCACGGACCGGTTCCGGTCCTACTTCGAGCTGGACACGTCCGGGGTGGCCGGCAAGAGCATCATCCGGGCGCAGCTGCGGATCCCGCAGACCTGGTCGTGGTCGTGCACCGCCGAGCCGCTGCACCTCTACCACACCGCGCCGATCACGTCGGCTATGAACTGGAGCACCGCTCCGCCGCTGCTCGCCAACCGGAAGCTGAGCACCATCACCGAGGCGTACGGCGGTGAGGGCACCGGCACCTCCTGCCAGATCCCGAACGACGCGGAACTCACCGCCACGGCGGCGGTGGCCGAAGCGGCCGCCGTCCGGGCACCCACCCTGACCCTCGGGCTCGCCTCGGACGAGTCGACCAGCGCCAACGGCGCCAAGGAGTTCCTCCCGAAGGCGAAGCTCGTGATCACCTACAACACGGTGCCCGAGCCCCCCGAGCTCGACGGCTGCACCGACAACTCGGCCGGTTACCTGACCAGCGACCAACCGACAGTGACCGCCGTGCCACTCGACGCCGACCAGGACGACCAGTTCCTGTCGGTGGCCTTCCAGTGGGCGGACAGCACCGGTCGGGTGCTGGGCGATGCGCCGGGGGACCAGAGCGTCTTCTCCGGCAATCCCGTGCACGCACGGATCAGCACAGTGCTCACCGAGGGCGCGACGTACCAGTGGCGGGCACGTACCCAGGACGCCAAGACCACGGGACCGTGGAGTGCCTGGTGCCGGTTCGTCCTCGACGCCCAGCCGCCGACTGTCGCGCCGACGGTGACCTCGCCGGTCTTCGTGGCCGACGGCGTCGCCGGCCGGCCGTACGAGGCGGGTGAGGTCCGCTTCGACGCCAACGGCGCCACCGACGTGGTGGCGTTCCGCTACTGGGTCAACGAGAAGGAGCAGCCCGACGTGCCGGCCACCGGTGGGCAGGCACGGGTGCAGGTGACGCCGACCCGCGGCTACAACACGGTGCTGGTGCGCGGGGTGGACCGGGCCGGGCTGACCGGCCCGGAGACCCGCTTCGACTTCGTGACCGACACCGAACACCTGACGCCACCCATCGCCGAGTGGACGATGGAGGACTACGGCAGCGAGGCGTGGGACACGGGCAGCAACCTGCACCACGCCACGCTGACCGGGGCGGCCGTCTTCGGCGCTGGTCGAGGCTCCGGCGGTCTGGAGTTGGACGCCTCCGAGCAGACCTACGCCCGTACCACTGGTCCGGTCATCCGCACCGACGCCAGCTTCACCGCCATGGCCTGGGTCAAGCTGACCAGGGACGACGACTGGTTCACCGCGCTGGGTCAGTCCGGCCTGCGGTTCCCCGGCTTCGAGCTGGAGTACGGCCTCTGGCCGCGGGGCTGGGTCTTCGAGATGGCCACCGCCGACAGCACCGAGGGTCAGGTGTCGGTGAACGCCGCCGCGGCCAGTGGGATCACCGCCCAGTTGGACGTCTGGACCCACCTGGCCGGCGTGTACGACCACCAGGCCGGGCAGCTGCGGCTCTACGTCAACGGCGCGCTGGCCGGTACGGCGGCGCACCGCAGCACCTGGAACGCGACGGGGCCGGTCAACATCGGCAGCGGCTTCTGGCACGGCACGCACCCGGCTCGTTGGCCGGGCAGCCTGGACGACGTACGGATCTTCGATCGGGTGACCAGCGAGGCCGAGATCCGCGAGGTGATGGCCGGGGAGCCGTGGGGTCCGGAGGCGCGCTGGCAGTTGGAGGAGACCGAGGGGCGCACCGCTGTCGACGAGACCGGCAACACCCACACCCTCGCCGTGTCCTCCAGTGGGCAGCCATGGGGGCCGGGCCGTAACGGCGGCGGTCTGCACCTCGACGGTGACGGCGACATGGCCTGGGCCCCCGGCCCGGTGGTCCGTACCGATCGGAGCTTCACCGCCGCCGCCTGGGTGAAGCTGGCCCGTGACACCACCACCGGCACCGTGCTGAGTCAGGACGGCCGAACCTCCAGCGGCTTCACCCTGCGCTACGACGCCGGGTCGCGGCGCTGGTCCTTCGCGATGGCCCGGGCCGACGCGGCGGACGGACGAGACTGGCCGGCAGTGCACTCGACTGTCGCGCCGGTGCTCGGCGAGTGGACCCACCTGGCCGGGGTGTACGACCACGACCGGGGCCAGCTGCGCCTCTATGTGAACGGGGTGCTCTCGGGCACTGTCGCGCACCTCAGCACCTGGAGCGCCACGGGGCAGTCGCTGGTCGGGCGGGGCCGCAACAACGGCTGGTACGTGGAGTGGTGGTCCGGGGTGGTCGATGAGCCCGTGCTGACCAGCGGGGCGCTGACCCAGGGCCAGATCGCTGGGCTGATCGGCGACAACCTGGAGGGCTCGGGTGGTGAGTGGGACTTCGAGCCCGAGCCGACCGGTCCGATGACCCTGGCCCGGGTGGACCGCACCGGCAACCGGCACAGCATCACCATCGGCCCGGGGGTGGACCGCACCGTCGCCGGTTACGGCACGAGCGGCAAGGGCCTCGGGTTCGACGGCACCGGCGGGTACGCGAGCACTGCCGGTCCGGTCGTGCGGACCACGGGAAGCTTCACAGTCGCCGCCTGGGTCAAGCTGACCGACACCGGGGTACGCCGGGTCGCGGTGAGTCAACAGGCGACTCAGACGAGCGGTTTCAGCCTGGAGTACAGCCGCGAGCGCAACCGGTGGGCGTTCGTCGTCCCGCACGACGACCGGAGCACGACGAGCGGGGAGCGGGTTTCGACTGTGGTCTCCGCCGGTGCTCCGCAGGTGAACACCTGGACTCATCTGACCGGTGTCTACGACGCCGCGGCCAGCGAGCTACGGCTCTACGTCAACGGTCGGTTCGCCAACGTGGTCACCCACCGCCGGCCCTGGTCGGCCCGAGGGCCCTTGCAGATCGGCCGGGCCTGGTGGGGCGGTGTCTGGCAGGCGCCCTGGAAGGGGGTCGTCGACCAGGTCCGGGTGCTTGACCGGGCCGCGGTCATCGACGAGGTGCGCGCCCTCGCCGGCATCGCCGCGCCGCCGGAACCCGGACCGCTGCGCCTCTTCGCCCAGCATGCCAACCTCTGCCTGGGCGAGAACCCCCTGGACACCGTCGGTCACCTCTTCCTGACCGCCTGCCGGGAGGCCATCCCCGACCTGTCGTTCCAGCTTGCCGGCGACGACCTGTACCGGATCATGACCGCGCATCCACAGCACGGGACGGGCTGCACCGGCGTGGCGGGCAACTCCACGGCGGTCGGCGCCCGACTCGAGAACGACTACTGCGTCGACCGCAAGCCGGAGCGGTTGACCCGGTTCCGACTGATCCCGGTCTTCGGCCCCACGTTGCACGGGCACCAGATCAAGGCCGAGCACAGTGGACTGTGCGTCGGCGTCGCCGGTAACGCGACAGCGCCCGGGTCCGTCGCCGTGCAGCTGACCTGCGATCCGACCGCCCCGGGCCAGGTCTTCGACCTGCAACGCGTACCCGACGACGGCATGCCGGCTCCGGGCGCCACCCAGATTCGGTCGGCGCACTCCGGGCTCTGCGTGGGTGAGGTCCCCGGCGATCCGAACCACCTTCTGCAGCAGGCATCGTGCGCCACCGCGTCTCCGCCGATGCGGGTCGAGGCGGCCGGGCAGGGCCGGTATTGGATCAAGAGCACGCACCCGGTCAACGGGGTGGGCTGCACCCTGGTGCTGAACCCCGTCGTCGCCGTCGGCAGCGCGGTCGCCGACGGTGCCTGCCCGGCCGACGCCGGCGCGGCGCACCGGTTCCGACTGGAGCCGGTCAGCGCGCCGCTCACCGGCTATCTGATCCGCCCGTTGCAGAGCGGGCACTGTCTGGGCATCGTGGGCAGCTCCACGACGGCCGGCGCCCGTCTGGTGCAGCAGGCGTGCGACCCGACCGCCCGGGGACAGGTGTTCGATTTTCGGCCACCGGGCACCACGCCCTGAGCGCGCTCATGTCGGTGGCGCCGCGTCTGCCGATTCACCAGAACGGCACGAAATTACCGCTTTAGGGTAAGTGAGGCGAACGCACCTAGCTGCTCCGATAGCTTTCTAAGGAGAGGAAAACTCGTATTCCTCCCTTCGGGTGCATAAGGAGTCAGTGATGAAGCGCAGTGTCGCGCTCGCGGCAGCCCTCCTGGCAGGTCTGACCAGCATCGGATCGATCCCCGGGGCCGCCTTCGCCGATGGCGGTGGCCCCGGGTACCACGACGACCGCAAGGGGGGTGATCACCACCACGGCGACGAGGGCGCGGTCTTCGTCCAGACCAACAAGGCCGAGGGCAACACCATCAAGGTGTACGACCGCGACGAGGACGGCCGTCTCACCAAGGCGGGCGAGTACGAGACCGGCGGGCTGGGCGGCTTCACCATCGGCGCGCCGCTCGACGCGCTGGCCTCGCAGGGCTCCCTGACCTACCACCGCGGACTGCTCTTCGCCGTGAACGCCGGCAGCAACACCGTGACGGTCTTCCGCGTCGAGGGCACCAAGCTGCACAAGCTCCAGGTCATCTGGTCCGGCGGTCTGCTGCCGGTCAGCGTCGCGGCCCGTGGCGACCTCGTCTACGTCCTCAACGCCGGTGGTGAGGGCTCGGTGCAGGGCTTCGAGCTGCACAAGGGGCGCCTGTCGCGGATCGAGGACGCCAACCGCTCGCTCGGGCTGCACAACGGCAACCCGCCGGCGTTCGGAACCGCGCCGGCCCAGGTCAAGATCGACCCGGACGGCGAGTTCGTCCTGGTGTCGACCAAGGGCGCCAACGTCATGTTCAGCTACGAGATCGGCCGCGACGGCAAACTGTCCCGCAACCCCGTCATCAGCGACGCGGGCAACACCCCGTTCGGCTTCACCTTCGACACCGAGGACTCGCTGCTGGTCACCGAGTCGGGCGCCAACGCGGTCAGCCGCTTCGAGTTGGAGGACGACGGCGCCCTCGACCAGGTCGGCCCGTCGGTGCCCAACGGCCAGCAGGCGCCCTGCTGGATCCAGCGCGTCGGCGACTACTTCTTCGTCGCCAACGCCGGCAGCTCCACCATCAGCTCCTACCGGGTCAACGACGACGGCAAGCTCGAAATCGTCAGGAACGTCGCCGCCGACACCAACGGCGGGTCGATCGACATGACCACCAGCGACGGCTTCCTGTACGTGCAGAACGCCACCGCCGGCAACGTGCAGGGCTACAAGGTGCACGAGGACGGGTCCCTGAACCTCGTGACCACTGTCGAGGGTCTGCCGAAGTTCACCGACGGCATCGGCATGGAGGGCATCGCCGCCTCCTGAGCACACCACCCGCTGGTCCCGGTCGTTCGTCGACCGGGACCAGCTCGCCGTGTCACGAGGCTGAGGCCCACTCGCGCGGTTCGGGGTCACTGCATCCTGCCCGGGGGCCGCTACTCGAGGCTGGCCAACTCCTCCGGCGACAGGACCAGCGCCCCGGCGGCCAGGTTCTCGACCAGGTGATCGGGGTTGCCGGTACCGGGGATGGCCAGTAGGTGCGGGCCGCGACTGAGGGTCCAGGCGATCCGCACCTGTGCCGGCGTCGCGCCGTGCGTGCGCGCGATGGCCTCCACTGCCGCGTTGGCGGCCACGCCGCCGGCCTCACGTCGGTCGCCGGCGATAGCGAAGAACGGCACGAATGCGACGTTCTGTTCACCGCAGGTACGCACGAGCTGATCCTGCGTACGTCGGGTGTCGACACCGTACGTGTTCTGCACGCAGACCACCGGGGCGATCGCCTGCGCCTGCGCGAGGTGGTGCGGACGAATGTTGGACAGGCCGAGATGCCGGATGAGTCCGGCGTCACGTAGCTCGGCCAGCGCGCCGAAGTGCTCCGCCACCGATTCCAGTCCGTCTTGGCGCAGGTTCACGACATCCAGCTGGTCGCGGCCGAGTTGGCGCAGGTTCTCCTCGACCTGTCCACGTAGCTGATCCGGCCGGGCCAGCGGCAGCCACTCTCCCGAGGGATCGCGGCCCGGTCCGACCTTCGTGGTGATGACCAGGTCATCGGCGTACGGCGACAGCGCAGTGTTGATCAACTCGTTGGCCGACCGGAGCGGCGAGAAGTAGAACGCCGCCGTGTCGATGTGGTTCACACCGAGGTCGACCGCTTGGCGTAGCACTCCGATGACCCGCGCGCGGTCGCTCGCCGCGCTGCCGTTACCCGTCAGGCGCATCGCGCCGAATCCGATCCGATTGACGCTCAGGTCGCCGAGCGTCCAGGTACCTGCGGATTCCGCACTGATCACGTTGGTGGGCATTGGGCGAACGTAGCCACCGCCACTGACCTGCGCAGTCGGGCGTCTGCCCGATACCGATCGGGAAGAACCACTGTTAGGTTATTTATCGTGGGAAGCGCGTTGCCGGCAGTGCAGTGACAGCCCGCAGATCATTCGGGTCCTGACCGCGTTCGCGTTTCGCGCCGGCGACAGACCGCCGCGCGCTAGGACGCCAACCGCTCGCGCGCGGTGCGTGTCGGCCGGGGGAGCTCGGCGCTGCCGTCCGACGTGTTGATCTCCGACCAGACAGCGTCGAGGGAGAGGCCGAGGACGTCGGCGATCGCCGCGATGGTCGGAAAGGCGGGGGTGGCTATCCGGCCGGACTCGATCTTTCGAAGGGTCTCTGGCGAGACGCCCGCGTCCAGCGCGGTGAGGAGCATCGAACGCTCTCCACGGGCGCGACGCAGGAGCGCGCCGAGGCGCTGTCCGCGTTCGAGCTCTTCGGGAGTGAGCGGCAACCTGACCATGCCCCGATTCTAGTACCGGGATAATATGGCCGGGATACTTATTGGTGGTCCGAGGAAGGCGCTGCATGATCGAGATCCTGAGCCCCACCGACGTGCTGCGAGCGAAGGACACCGGCGCGCTGGTCGCTGGCATCCTGCAGACGCTGAAGAGCCGCTGCGTGGTCGGCACCAACCTCCTGGACATCGACCGGTGGGCGCAGGTCATGATCACCGAGGCCGGGGCGCAGTCCTGCTACGTCGACTACGAGCCGTCCTTCGGGCGTGGGCCGTTCGGCCACTACATCTGCACGTCGGTGAATGACGCCGTGCTGCACGGGTTGCCGTACGACTACCCGCTCGCCGACGGCGATCTGCTCTCGCTCGACCTCGCCGTCTCGCACTGTGGAGTCGTCGCGGACTCGGCCATCAGCTTCATCGTGGGTGACGTGCGACCTCCGGAGAGTCTCGCGCTGATCGACGCGACCGAGCGCGCGTTGCAGGCGGGGATCGCCGCCGCCGGCCCCGGCGTTCCCATCGGTGACATCTCCCACGCGATCGGCTCGGTCCTCAAGGCGGCGGGATTCTCGGTCAACACGGAGTTCGGCGGCCACGGCGTCGGCTCGACGATGCACCAGGACCCGCACGTCTCCAACACCGGGCGCCCCGGTCGCGGCTACCGGCTACGCCCGGGGCTGCTGCTGGCGCTGGAGCCGTGGGTGATGGCGGACACCGCCACGCTCGTCACCGATGCCGACGGCTGGACCCTCCGCAGCGCGACGGGCTGCCGGACGGCGCACAGCGAGCACACCATCGCCATCACCGACGATGGCGCGGACGTGCTCACCCTGCCGACGCCCTGACCCGTAGGAGACGATCGACGCCTCATCGGTCAGCCGACGACCGGCCCACGATGGACGATTAACCGCCCGCCGAAGGGGCACGTCCCTCCGTGGCACCCTGCCGGGTCGCGTTCAGAATGAACCGATCGGTCATATTTTCCGTGATGACGGTCAGGGTCACCCACCAGAGTCACGGAGGCACGATGTCAACGGTTCGAACTGGTCCGGTCATCGGACTGCTCGTGCAGATCGTCCTGCTGGCGGTGCTGGCGGAGACTGTCGGTCTGGGCGCGGCGGGCTGGGTGGCGGGGCTGGCGTACGGGGTGGTCCTGTGCGCCCTGCTCAGCCGGGGGATGTCCCGCTCGGGCGTGGGTGCGCTCAGCCCGGCCGACCGGGTGACCCTGAGCCGGGCGATCCTCGTCGGCGGCGTGACGGCCCTGGCCGCCGACTCGTTCGGCCGGTCGGCGCCGATCACACTGATGGTCGTCCTCACCAGCGTGGCGTTGGCCCTCGACGCCGTGGACGGGTACACGGCCCGCCGCACCGGGACCACCAGCGAGCTCGGCGCGCGCTTCGACATGGAGATCGACTCCTTCCTGGTCCTGGTGCTCTGCCTGCACGTGGCCCCCACTGTGGGTGGCTGGGTGCTCGTGATCGGCGCGATGCGCTACCTCTTCGGCGCCGCTACCTGGGTGTTGGAGTGGATGCGGGGATCCGCGCCGCCGCGGTACTGGAGCAAGGTCGTCGCCGCGATCCAGGGCGTGGCGTTGACGGTGGCGATGGCCGACGTGCTGCCCGCGCCGCTGACGACAGTGGTGCTGGTGGTGTCGGTGGCGCTGCTGGTCGAGTCGTTCGGGCGTGACGTCGCCTGGCTCTGGAAGACCCGGCGCCTCCGCCACACCGTCATCCCCGGCGCCCGGGTGCGATGGTCCAGCCGGCCAGCTCGGTGAGCCACAGCGCCCCGAGCGCCGGAGCGGGGCTGGCCGACCTGACCCCGGGTACTACCGATGGTCTGCCGTGGTCGGACCGTCCCACTGTCGCAGTGGCCCGACGCGGGATCGCCCGCGTCTGAGTCGCCCGGATGCCGCGCCCAACAAGGATCATGGAAGGATGCCCGGGTTGTCGCTCTTGACGCGTGTACGTCAGCTGCCGAGCCAGGGACGGAGGGCGATGAGGGCCGAGGTCTCGGACGGGACCGCCGACGGCACCGACGTCGAGGATCGGCCGAGACGTTCCATCGCCGCCCGGCTGACGACAGTACTGGCCGCGCTGCTCGTGCTGCTCGTCCTCACCGTGCCGTACGACTTCGGCCGGCTCAGCCCGGCGGCGTTCGCGCGGATCCCCCTGGAGGCGCTGCTTGTCGTGGCCCTCCTGCTCGCCCTGCCGTCTCGCGGCAGCCGACTGGTCGCGACGCTGGCCGGCGTGGCCCTCGGCCTGCTCGGCCTGTTGAAGCTGTTCGACCTGGGGTTCACCGCCTCGCTGAGCCGGGCGTTCGACCCGGTGCTCGACTGGGCACTCCTCGACGAGGGTTTCGCCTTCCTCAGCGAGTCGTACGGTCGACCCGCCGCCATCGGCGTCGCCATCACACTGGCGGTGGTGCTCGTGGGCCTGCCCACACTGGTCACGCTGTCGATGCGGCGACTGCGGCGGCTGGTGGTCCGGCACCGCACCGGGAGCACCCGGATCGTGGCCGCGCTGGTGGTCGTCTGGGTGGCCTGCGCCGCGTTCAACGTGCGGGTGGTCGAGGGCGTGCCGGTCGCCGACACGTCCGCCACCACACTGGCCAACGGGCACGGCTTCCAGGTGCGCCTGCGCCTCGACGACCGCGAGACGTTCGGCGCGCTGATCGAGGCCGACAGGTTCGGCGACACCCCGGGTGACCAGCTACTGACCGCGCTACGCGGCAAGAACGTGGTGGTCGCCTTCGTGGAGAGCTACGGCCGGGACGCCGTCGAGGACCCGGAGTTCGCGCCGCAGGTCGGTGCGGTCCTCGACCGCGGCACCAGCGAGCTGGGCGCTGCGGGTTTCGCCGCGCAGAGCGGCTTCCTCACCTCGCCGACATTCGGTGGCGGCAGTTGGCTCGCGCACGACACGCTGCTCTCCGGCCTCTGGATCGACAACGACCAGCGGCACCGCACCCTGCTGGCCAGTGACCGGATGACCCTCAACGGCGCCTTCCGACGGGCGAACTGGCAGACCGTCGGCGTGATGCCCGCCGTCACCAGGGCGTGGCCGGAGGGTTCCTTCTTCGGCTACGACCGGTTCTACGACGCCAAGGCGCTCGCGTACCGTGGCCCGAAGTTCAGCTTCGGCACCCCGCCCGACCAGTACACACTGGCGAGCTGGCAGCGCCTGGAGCAGGCGAAGCGTGACGGCAACGTGATGACCGAGCTGGCTCTGGTGTCGAGTCACGCGCCCTGGACGCCTGTCCCGCCGCTGCTCGACTGGGCCGACGTCGGCGACGGCGCGGTCTACAGTGGGGCCGGCGCGGGCCGGTCGGACGACAAGCGCCGCAACACCGGCCAGATCCGGGCGGACTACCGGAAGTCCATCGAGTACACCCTCGGCACGCTCATCTCCTACGTGCGGACCTACGGAGACGACGACCTCGTGTTCATCGTCCTCGGTGACCACCAACCCGCCGCTGTCATCACCGGCGAGAACGCCAGCCACGACGTGCCGATCTCGATCATCACCCGTGATCGGGCCGTGTTGGACCGGATCTCCGGGTGGGGCTGGCAGGACGGGCTGAAGCCCGGGCCGCAGGCGCCGGTCTGGCGGATGGACGCCTTCCGGGACCGGTTCCTGACCGCCTTCGGACCGTAACCCGGCCACCTCTCTCACGGACTGGACCCCAGACAGATGACGGCTACCACCGACACCAGGATCGCCGCGCTCCGGACCGACCCGGCCCTGTCCCTGCTGCACCGGTCGCTGGACGTCTACTACGGCGATCCCGCGCGGGACGCGAGGATGGACGCGTTCTACTCCCGCTTCGTCAGGAGTGGGGACCTCGTCTTCGACATCGGCTCCCACGTGGGCGACCACATCGCCAGCTTCCGCCGTCTCGGCGCCCGGGTCGTCGCCGTGGAACCGCAGCCGCTGTGTCTGCGCGCCCTGCGGGCGATCTACGCCGACGACGACCGGGTGACAGTGGTCGACGCGGCGTGCGGCGCGCTCCCCGGGCGTACCCGGTTGCACGTCAACTCCGCCAACCCCACGGTCTCGACCGCCTCACCGGAATTCGTTCGGGCGGCGAAGGGCGCAGGCGGGTGGGAGGGCCAGGTGTGGGACGCCGACATCGAGGTCCCGGTGGTCACAGTCGACGCGCTGATCGAGACGTACGGCGTGCCGACCTTCACCAAGATCGACGTTGAGGGCTTCGAGGACGAGGTGCTGGCCGGCCTGAGCCGCCCACTACCCGCGCTGTCGTTCGAGTTCACCACAATCGCGCGGGCGGTCGCCGCCCGGTGTCTCGAGCGCCTGACCGCCCTGGGCTTCGACGGCTTCGACGTCGCGGTGGGCGACGACAAGTCGATGACGTTCCGACGGTGGATGTCCGCGAGCGACCTGGCGACGCACCTGCACGACCTGCCGCACGCCGCGAACTCCGGCGACGTGTACTGCGTGTCCGGAACCCAGGGGGCAACCACCGACAGCTGACGGAGCACTCGTCACCGCTTCGGTCCACGGTGAGCGGCACCGGGTCCGACGATCAGATGATCGGCCGCTGGCGGTGGGACGGACCAGCGCGGGATGATCGACGTTCGTCTCGACGCCGAGCCGAGCCACGCGATCGCGGGGAAGAGGGTGACGCCGATGACCCCGACACAGCTGCGCGCGTACGTCACCGTGGTCCGGCTGGGCTCGGTCAAACAGGCCGCCGCGGAGCTTCGGGTCTCCGAGTCGGCGGTGTCGCTGCACATCGCCCAACTGCGCAAGGAGTTCGGCGACAAGCTCTTTGCCCGCACGGCGGCTGGCCTCGCGTTCACCCCGGGTGGGCTGCGGCTGGCCAGTCGCGCGGCGGAACTGCTGGGCCTCCAGGACCGCACCATCCTTGAGGTCAGCGCCGCGACGCGCGGGCGACGGATGCTGCGGGTCGCCGCGTCGAGCCTGTTCGCCGAGTTCGCCGCGCCGGGGCTGATCGAACTCTTCGCGAAGCGGGCCGCCGACCTCGACGTCGAGCTGAGCGTGCGCAACCCGGGATCGTTCGGGTCGCTGCTGTTGACCCGCGCTGCGGACATCGCGATCGGGCCGCAGCCGTCGGTCGTCGACAGCGCCATCGGCTGCCGGCCGGTGATGAACTACCGGCTCGTGATCGCCGTCGGTCCGGAGCATCCACTGGCCGGCCTGGCGGCGTCCCCGGGGCAGCTGCGGGAGCAGACCTGGTTGCTCGGGCCGTCGGCCGCCACCGAGTGGGGCGCTGTCCCGGCGCTGCTGCGTCGGCTTGCCGTGCCGGACGAGCGGCAGCAGATCTTCCAGAGCCACGCGGCCGCGCTGGGGGAGGCCAAGCGGGGCAAGGGGGTGGCGCCGGCCCTCGCGTTCACCGTCGCGCCGGACATCCGTCAGGGCCAGCTCGGGCAGGTGGTGGGGCCGCACGCGACGATGGAGGCGGTGTGGCACGCGCAGGTCCTCGCCACCCCGGGTTCGATGTCGGCGGCCGAGGAGCTGTCGCGCTTCTCGTCGACGCCGAGGGCGATTCAGGCGATGATGCGCGGCGCGGGCGTGAGCGTCGGCCATTTCCGGCCGTCGGTGCACGTGACGCTCTGGAGTTGACGGGCGACGACCAGCAGGTCCTGGAAGGTGCCGGCCGGCAGCATCCGGTCGCAGTAGGGGAGTGCGGCGGCCATCCCGCCGACGCGGGGGGCGAAGCCGGGTGCGCCGGCGCGGGGATTCAACCAGACGATCCGGTACGCCCGGCGGCTCAGCCGGGCCATCACCGCTGCCAGGTCGACGGGCGGATCGCTGTCCCAACCGTCCGACCCGATCACCACCACCGCCCCGCGTACGGCCTCCGCGTGGTGAGAGGCGAGCAGGGCGCGCAGGTTCGTGGCGATGCGGGTGCCCCCGTACCGGTCGGTCACGGCGGCGCTGGCCTGCGCGACCGCCTCGGCCGCCGAGGTGTGCCGGAGCACCACTGTGAGCCGGGTCAGCGTCGTGGCGAACGCGAACACCTCCGCGTCGGCGACCACAGCGAACGCCCGCATCAGATGCAGGTACGCGGTCGCCTGCGCCCGCATCGACTCGCTGACGTCACAGAGCAGCACGACCCGGCGTGGCCGCCGTACCGGGCGCGCGCGGACGACCTCGACGGGCTCCCAGCCGGTACGCCGGGCTCGGGCGATGGTGGCCCGCAACGCGATCCGGGCACCGGACGAGCCGACGGTGTGCCGCCGGGTGCGGCGGGTCGGCCAGTCGGCGACGGCCGCGCGCAGGGCGTCGCCGAGCTGCGTGACCTGTGCGGCGTCGAGTTCGTCGAACGGACGGTCGGCGAGCCTGGTGTGGGCGCTCGGGCGACGCTCGGGCAGTCGCAGCTCGCTGTCGTGTTCCGGTGTCTCGGCGACCGTCGGCGGCAGTGTCGCCCACGGCAGCCCGCCGCCCGGCCCCGCGTCGTCGGTGTCGGCCGGCACCCGGACGTACACGTCGTCGGGCCCGTCGGTCGGGGGTGCGGACCGCTGCGGTCGGGGCAACGGTGGAGGGTCCGCGAAGATCGCCGCGAAGACCCGGTCGAACGCGGGGACGTCGGTGTGCCGTCGCACCAGGCTGATCCGGGCGGTCCAGTAGAGCGACGACATCGAGTCGGGTGGGCTGGCGGCGAGCGCCCGGACGAAGTCGTCGACGGTGGTCAGCCCGGCCGGGACGCCGGCTCGGCGCAGGCGCCCGGCCAGCGCCACAGCGAACGCGGCCCGGTCGACGCCGCGCAGCACGCCCTTGCTCACCGGCGCGCGACCA